>CALKCV010000120.1 GCA_938083405.1 uncultured Microcoleaceae cyanobacterium
ACCAAATTTTGCCGTCCCGATTTTCTGCAACTCATTATCTTGAATGCGCCAGTAGCAAGTAGAACTGCCTTCGCCATTAGTCAGGATTTCTGGATTACCCAATTCGTATCGGTAGGCGGGAACAGCCAGGAACGCCTTAAAATCATCCTTGCTGCTGACATTCGCCTTGAGTTCCCCCGGAAGCGACTCCAGCAGTTTATCCAACGAAGAGCTATCCACTCCGACAGCCCAACCTAGATCGCCGTTTAAACCCACTTCCATTCCCACGCCAAAACTCATGAGCGATCGCCACTGCTGCGTCGGAAACAGACTTTGCACGATTGGTTCGCGCTTTCCCTTCGGTTCGAAGTCCAGCTCGCAAGTCAATCGCCAAAATTTAGCAGCCCGCTCCGGACGTAAATCCACGGTCAGCCTCATGTAATAGAAGTCCCACTCCCCCATCTGCTGTTTGTAGAATTCGTTGAGTTCGGTACCGCTATCTTTAAAAGTCTCTTCTGCGAGTCGAGTCAACCTGTCTCTGGGATTGCCAAAACTGACCTTCGATTGACGCAGGCTCTCCACGGCCTCTGCTCCCATGCCCAGCGTCTCATTGTTAGTGAGAGTTCCCTCCCACTTTTGAACTTCTTGAGAGAGTTCCGATAGTAAAGCATCAGCCTCTTCTAGGTTAGGATTCGATAGTCGATCGGTCATTTTAAGCATCTCCTTATATCAATTAACAATTGAGGCTGAATTACCGTTAATACAGGTCTAGCACCAGAATAAGTAGTTCGGCATGCGGAATGCTCGTTAAAAAAATTTCTTCAGTTCCGGGGCCATTGTTCGCGGTAACTCGCCACCCAGACGATGAACGTCCAACAATTATTAATTATTAATTATTAATTATTAATTACTTACAGAGACTCAATAAAAGACTCTTCGATGGTAACATCTTCCCAACTCCAGCCATCGTTTTCTACCAGAGTCAATAGCAACTTTCGACGCCTGTAAAGGTGCTTCGTCGCTTCCCAAAACTCGCGATCGCTTACTGTGGGAATGCCGCGCTCGCGCAGGCTCTCCAAAGACGGCAGAGGTGGCTCTTTTTTACCCGGCTTGATAAAAGCAGATTCCAAGGTTGATAAAAATGCTGTGGACGCTCGCCTGGCACTGCCGAGAGCGGACTTATCCGGTCTTACCGAGTCCGATAGACCATATTTTAGTATGGTCATTGCTTCATCCATTACTGCTATGCTCACACAAAGAGAACGAGACCGCTCTATGCAGTGCAGATAATGAAGCATGGGATAAGTAAGACGGTTTTCCCCTTGTTCGGTTAGCATGGGGGCTAAAGAAATGAAGTGTTGGCTTAATTGGCCAAAATCCTTACCGTTCCAAGCTCTCAACACTATTTCCTGCGGAGTAATGCCGATAGTGTGTATGTAAAGAGCCGATTTACGCATCTGGGTTTGTGCCTGAATGAGAGGTAATAAGTAAGCAAATGTCAGGGTAACTAAAACAAAACCATTAGTAGAAGCGATCGTCGTTGCCAATTCCCAAGGAAACCCTTGCGGTGCGTAATCTCCTCTCCCGAGAGTCGATATAGTGTTGCCTGTATAAGCAAATCTTTGTAAAAAACTAGCAGGGCTGTAGGTGCTAGCCTCGATTATTGCACCAGCAAAAGAACTAAAAACCACCGTCCAGGCAAACCAAGCAAGCAAGTACCACAGTAAGGCTACGAATATCAAAAGAAGCCAGCCGACCAAACTTAACATTTTGTGACTGGGATATTTCCCATGTATGCGGAGTGCTAGATACCACACCCCTGCTGAGAATCTGCTAGTAATAGGACCGCCTACCCCTAAGCTCAACGTCGTTATGAGAACGTCGCTGGTTATCAGAATCAGAAGTACGATCCCTAAAATTAAGATCCCGGTCTCTATTATCATTAATTCACCCTAATTAGCTAATATATCAAATTGTAAAAAGCTCTAAAAACTATCATAGCAAGCCGTGGAGAAAATAAAACTCAAATCCATCATTCTAGATAGGCGATCGAGAAATCGGGTTTCTGTCAAGTATCTAAGGAAATAAGTAATTAATAATTAATATTGTTGGACCTTCATCGTCTGGGTAGCGAGCGAGCGTTAATAATTGCCCCGCCCGCGAAGAATTTTTTTGTTCAAATTCCGCCGGCCCCGACTACTTATTGGCGTTTTTCCAAGGGGACAACGAAGGTCTCCGCCGCAAAAACACCATCTGCAACCCATTCCACTTGCCGCCCAAGGCCAAAAAAATTTCGCAGCAAGCACTTATGTTGCTTGCTGCGAAAAAGTGGAGGCCGAGGGAACCAGAAGGAGGAGAAAAGGAGAAAAGGAGAAAAGAAGAAAAAGAACCCAATAAAGATTTAATTTTAACTTTTGCGGCCAGGTCTATTTTGCCAATGGGGGCGCTGGTGGCGGATGGAGAAAAACCATAGTTCTTTTAAGCCAAATGGGCTAAAATTTATTAATCTCGTTTCCGAGCGAGCGATAAAAGGAGTTTTGCTTTTTATACCTATAGCGATGAAAAATATAAGCTTTGTATGTTCGATAATGGAACCTTCTATGGAACGCCGGAGCAAGCTTTCAAACAATCTGCGATCTATTTGCAATAAATAAAATAAAGTGTTAATTAAGGCTTCGGATGGCTCTTGGCATGGAAGTCATCGCCGATGACTTCCAAAATGTCCCCCCTTTGTAGCAACGGGTAAAGAGCGCTAAAGCGACGTTCCCAAACTCCTCTGGCGGTGCCGTAGCTGGTGCAAGTAATAATATAAATGCGCCCCTCCCGGCGAGTGTCGCAACCGGGAGGGAGTACGAGTTTTAGCAGAGTAGCGATCGCGTCGGTCATCTTACAGAATAACAGCGGTTTTCACAAGTTCGACGGGCCCTTTCTCTTAAAGCTCGGACGTCCTTGCCTTGCCTAGCCAGAATAGCCTCTATTGCTTCTTTGCCTTCATCGTCAAAAACTTTCAACCACTCCCCAGAGATTAAATTGACCTTGTGAAAAACAACAGGAGTGGTTCCCTCGTTGGGGGCAGCGACTAGGAAAGGTAATATCTCCACAATACCATAGATGTCAACTAGGCGATCGCCCAATGTAATAAATCTAGGTTGCTGATAGCGATTGAATTGCATAACAAAATCTCCAATAGGCTTTTTTACCTCCTTCGACCCCTTAGAGGCCCCATCTGGAAATTTCCAGCAAAATTATTCTGCAATATAGCAATCCCTGCAGGGATTAAGATCTGAGCGCGGACCAGAAACCGGGTAATTTCTGCCAATACCAACGCCCTCAAGAAAAAATCGCATTCGTAGGTTGGGTGCAGCTACGCTCAACCCAAGGATTTTGTTGGCTTGGGCTACGCGGAGCC
>CALKCV010000121.1 GCA_938083405.1 uncultured Microcoleaceae cyanobacterium
GTATTTTTTATTTTGGCGAAGGTATTGTCAAAGAAACCGGGTTTCTGGTTTACCTGATATCTTAATCCCTGCACGGATTGCTATAGTTTATTATTACCAAAGATTCGTTACAATAACACGGTATGAGTAATTATGTCCCCCTTTCGCAATCTTTGTTTTTGCCCTAAAATATTAACCATTGCCTTTTAGGAGGAAAAAACTATGGAAGCAACGACAATTTATTTACCCCCGAGATTAGAATTAAAAATCGAGCTTACCGACGAACAGTTCTGGCAATTATGCCAAAATAACGACGATTTAAGATTTGAAAAAACCGCTACGGGGGAATTGATTATTATGTCGCCTACGGGTAGTATTACGAGCGATCGCAATTCCGACTTAAACTTTCAATTAAGAGCTTGGAACCGCCAGAACAATCTCGGGAAAGTATTTGACTCCAACGGCGGTTTTCAACTTCCAAATGGAGCGAAACTCGCCCCAGATTCCTCTTGGCTGAAAATGGATCGCTGGGATGCTTTAACTCCCGAAGAGCAAAATAAATTTGCCCCTTTATGCCCCGATTTTGTCGTCGAATTAATATCGCCAAGCGACACTTTACCGAAAACAAGAGAAAAAATGGAAGAGTACATGGATAATGGGGCGCAGTTGGGGTGGTTAATTAATCGCAAACAACGACAGGTAGAAATTTATGGTCCTAACCGAGAAGTAGAAATATTAGACAATCCCCAGACTGTATCGGGAGAAAATATTTTACCCGGTTTTGTCTTAGATTTAGCTACTATTTGGTAATAGGAAATAGTTCGTAGCGATCGCTTTAGCGATTTGGGAGCACGTCACCTTTGAAGCGAACCAAAAACATACCGGTTTTTGTTAGTTGTTAGTCGTCAGTTGTTAGTTGGCAGAAAAAATTTATTTACAAAACTGACGTGCTCCCTAGGGATTTTTATAACAGTAGTTTCAAACCACTATAGCAATCCTAAATCATTTGCGATATTTTAGAAACCCGGTTTCTTGAAGAAACCCGGTTTCTGGCTTCCGAATTTTTCATAACCTATTTAGGATTGCTCTAAAGCGATCGCTACAAACAACGATAACGTTTATAGCTGTAACCTGGAACCTTTTTCCGAGAATCATCATCCACAAAACAATTAACTTTCTGTGCCCCCACTGGGGCAGCAAAATTCACCGCCCATAAATCGAAAGGTCGCGGAAATTCACTTATAGTTTCGTGGAGAGTTGCCGTTGCAACTTCCGAATTACCCTCCTTACGAGCCAACAAAAACCACGGCGAATTAATCGGATAATTGGTGGAATTTTGCAACCGTTTAAACTCCCAAGCTAACCCCATCATTTCCCCAGTTTGTTCGTGGTTTTTTTGAACCATTGCTATTAAAATAGGTACGCTGTTGTTTCGGAAAGTTTCCGTTTTCGCCATAACAGGCACTACTAAATCCGGGCGATCGGGTTTTTGATAGCCGAGATTGGTCGTCACAGTTAATGCCCCTAAGAAAGCGGCTATTAAAAAGAGCGCAAAAGTTGAATTAAAAAAGTGTTTTTTTGACTTATAACCGAGACTTGCAGCAAGCAAAATTATCGCCGTGGGGAAGTAAATAAATTGATAGCGAGCAACCAGAGTAAGATCCATACCAACGGCGTAAGTTAAAAATAAGATTAAGGCGATCGCCCCCAAAAACACCCCACCAAAAAGCTTAACCCCAAAAGCATTATTTCCTGGTTCGAGTTGAAATTTTATCCCCCGCCAACAAATAGGAATTGCCCAAACCAAAAAAGCAGCGATCGCCGCTATAACCGGAATTATTACCCACAAAGACTGTCCCTCCACTGGCAACATTAAAAACATCGTCATTATCCAAGCTAATAATCTCAATACTGGTTCCAGGAAATTAGCCAAAGAATTGCTCCTAGTCACCCAATCAGTTAAATTATTATCTGGAATGCTAGACCAAGCCGGCAACCAAATTAAACCCCCCAACAAAGTACCCAACGCAACCCAATAAACTCCATACCAATATTGACAATAACGAAGGAATTTAACCGGATTTTTTTGCTCTTTCCAATCTCGCATCCACAAGACTAAAACAACTAATCCCTCCGCACAAAGAGCGAGAGTAAAAAAGTAATGAACGGCAATGCCTAAAATATTAATTATCCCCCAGACAGCAGCAACCCAAACTGACAATTTTTGTTTGGCGATAATACTCCTAGCAGCTACTACCAAACAACACAAAGAACCGATAATTAATAACACTGGCAAAGTGTAGTGGCGAGCATCCTGGGCGATATAAATTCCGTAGGGGGAAAAAGCCATTAATGCCGCCGCTATTTGAGCGATTTTCGCAGAACGAAATGCCAGATAAGTTAAATAAAAAATAGCCGGAATTGATGCCACTCCGAAAAGTGCGGGAAGCGCTCTCGCCCCCCATAAAGAAATTGTTTCTCCGGGAAATAGTTTCAACCACAGATGAGTTAGCATAAAATAAACTGGCGGATGGGTGCTTTCGTTCGTTAAATTGCTAACAACTCCCCATAAATCTATTTGTGGTTGATATTGCAGGGGCAGTAAAAGAGTATTTAGGTCCATCGCCCGGTCTAAAGGGATATTATTAAAACTTTGAGCGTTACTAAAAACTAAAGTTGCCCATTCGTCCGACCAAGGTGCTTTGAAAGTTAGATTGCTAAATCTGATAATCGCGCCCCAGACAATCCAGATTAATAGTAGTAATAGATGAAATATTTGAGTCATAAATTAATAATTAACAATTTAGTATTTGAGAAACCGGGTTTCTTAAAGAAACCCGGTTTCTGGATCGCAAATGGATCGGTACTCGCTCTTTTTCAAGTTCCTAACAACTAACAACTCAATTGTTAATTGTTAATTGTTAATTGTTAATTGCTATAACAACTTATCTCGATTGCATCCCCGCGTTTAGAGCTTTAGCAATCCGATCGCGCGTTTCCTCCAAATGGGCCCGAGTATAATCGTCCATATCGTCGCCCCGCTTGCGGATAACCTTAGTCAATTCGTCGCGCAAAGAACGCAACTCGTACCAAGCGAGACTGCGAGCGTCTTCTGGAACCCAGTTCGTACGCAAAACCATCCCCATTAAAATATCCAGATGCTCTCGCTGGAGCGATCGCCGGATGCTAGAAATCTCGATCGCATCGCCACCGGGAGACAATACCTCCTTCCAAATGCTCCCTTGCAGAGTCTCAAACACCTCCGGCAACTGGAGAGCGTTCTCCGGTTGCGTCTTCATTTCCATATCTTCCAAACGCTCCAAACGGAAACTAGAAAGCAACAAGCGCAACGACGCTCGCTGGAGCAAAGAAATGCGATCGCGAATTGGATACTCCAAAGGAAAGTCCGGCGAACTGCCCCAGTCATCCCAACGAGAAGGTGCCAACTTGTTCAACAAATCTGGCGAAAACTCAAAAGCATCCTCCGCAAAAACATAACGATCCAAAATTTGCAACGCCCGGCGCTGTTGTTCCACGGGTATTGTCTCAAACGGCAGGCGCGAGCCATCGAACCCAACAGAAGAAAACTGACCGTAGGTATCCCGATTAAAAGACTGCCCCCCCACATATAAAGTAGCATTCAGTATTTGGTCGAAATAATACCCGAACACAATCTCAAACATCGTCCGCATTTCGCTATAACTCTCATTCCCCGTCGGGAAACTCTCCTCCAAACGCTGCCAAATAGCGCGAACGTTCTCCAGTTGCCCCTCGGAATAACCCAACATATCCCCGCTGAGATCGAACGTATTAACTGCCGGATCGAGAGTAAAAATCCACAACCAATCGTCATCGTTTCCATAAGAGAGCTCCGGTTGCTTCGCCCGTCCGGCGATTTCTTCCAAAAACCGTTTTTCACCTATAGAACTTGTCGCCGAGCTCGGTTTGTAACCGTATTCGATCGCCCATTCGTCGTAAGGCCCTACCACAAACGGATAATAATCCCCTTGTTCGACTCCTGGAGGAGCTAAGTTCACCGGCACATAGTCCATCACCGACCCTACTAAACCTTTAGTGCGAGTAATCGTAGTGTCGTTTAACTCGAATGGCATTAGCATCGTGCTGCCGTGGAAGTTGTGCCGCAGTCCCAGAGTATGTCCCACCTCGTGAGCGATCAGATAGCGGAGAAATTCGCCAACGTATTCGTCCATTGCCTGGCCGTTTGCGGGGATATTGCTTAAGAGGCGACTGGCGATCGCTCCCATTGCCACCTGTTGGTTCATATACCAACCAAAGCAAGCGTGTTCCTGGTTGTGCTGTCCGTGCCCCCCGCCTAAAAATGACCGATGTTGGTTGTGTTTTTCTCCTCGGTTGGAGTTATCTATCTCCAGCTTTTCTCCATTCATTAATGCTTCTAAATACTGGGAGTACCTGTTCAACCCGCAACCAAAATTATTGTCTTTATTTTCCGCAGAAAAGCCATTACTCAAAGATTGATTGTTTTGGATCAGAGTCCCCACTCGTCCGTGTTTTATATCGCGGACTATATTGCCATTTATAACAATATCTGCATCTAAAATTTGCCCCGTCAAAGGATTAACCCGAGAAGGACCAAAACCTCCCAATCCAGAACCGAAAGTAGTGGACCAACGAATAGTATTATAGCGGACATCTGCCGGCTCCCAGGTAGCATCCTCGGGCATTTGTCGCACTTCAATTGCATTAATAAATCCCGCTTTTTCGTAAGCCTTATTCCACATCAACACCCCTTCGCGGATGGCATCGCGATATTCGTGAGGTATGGTATTTTCTATCCAAAAAACAATCGGTTCTATCGGTAGCGAAAGTGGAGCGTTGGGATTTTGTTTTTCCAAGTGCCACCGATTGATATAACGCACGAAACCATCGGTACTAGAAGTGTTGGAAAAATCTTTATAAACGCTCATAAAATAACCAACCCTTTCGTCTGCAAAACGGGGACGAAATCCGTTATTAATCGGCACTTCCGAGAAGCTATAATGAATCCGCAAGTCAAAAGCGCGGCTATCAGGCAGCGATGGTAAGGAATAAAAACCACCACCAGATACAGTTAAAACCGATTCTATTTCCAGATTTAAAGGAAACGATTTAGCTTCGCTGAAATAGGTATTTCCTCCCCCTAAAGAAGAACGGCTTTCATAGCTGCCATAAGCCAAAAATTCTTTCAATCCTGCCAAATCTCCATCCAACAATAAATTTCCTAAATCGATGAGAATCGTTCCTCGTTCTGGATGAATCTTTTCTATGGGCATGGAGTACAAAATAGAATCGCTGAAGGAGCTATCCACCGAACGTTGTTGGGGGTCGTTTGGAGCAGTTCTAAAGTTAATATTCGGCATCACGAATTGGATGCTATCTTGATGTTTTCGCCATTCAAAAAGAAAGTCGCCCAGAGGCATTCCCCGAATCAAAAACCCTTGGCCGATACCGGAGTTTAAAGTCACAAAGCAGAGGAAATTTTTATTTAGTTGTTCTGGTTTCAGTTCTAGTAAGATTTTACCATTTTCTACATCGCGATAGATGGTAAATAAACCTTCGGATTTTTCTTTGCCTTCGACAATTTCTTCATAAGACTTGGAGTTTGTGTCTTCGCTTTTTCCTCGGGCGTATTCGCTTTCTGGTGCTAGTAAAGTGTCTCTCGCTTCTACTGTTAGTGTTGTTGAAGTTACTAATATAAATGACAAAAAAAACACCACTACATATTTAAGCATAAAACCTCCGTTATTTTTTTTTGAAATTTTGGACGTATCGAACTTTGCTCAATAAACGAGCTTCTACTTCCGCTGCAAAGCGATCGCTAGGGATTCCCCATTCTCTCTGGTTTCTGGCAAATTCAATCGATAATTATACAAAACTGGGCCGCCGATCGCTATTCTATCGAATTTAACAAATTCGTTCGTGGGGGTCGCAAGTAGTGTTTTGGTCTCTAAATCGACTGTTGTAGTAATCGCGAAGAGCGATTTATCAATATGAATCGCGAAGAGCGATTGCTACGAACATTCACTACATCTTTAGCACTACCACAAATTCAACGTTTGACAAAATTCACTAACTGTGGTAGTGTTATTTTTCTGCCCATGCACTTTTTTCGCTTTTTTTATATTATGGATAGAAAAATTAGAAAATTGAACCAGAACCCCTGGCGATCGCAAAATTTCCTAATAATTCTAAAATCCAAAATTTATTTTAGGCCGAGGAATAGTACCATTCTTTGCCAATTCTTCCGCTACGCTCGTGGCCCCATAGCGATTTAGGTGGCTCGGATCGGAAAAGTTTTCGTAAGCCTGGGGCCACAATAAGCTTAAATCTCGGAAGCTCAAACCAGGATAATCCAGAACTATCTCCTCCATATATTCCCTAAATTCTAATTCATAATAACTTCTGGCATCATCTAAATATTCTTTAGTTAAAGGCATATTCACAAATACTACTTTCACCCTTTTAGCTTGAGTAAAGCGCAGTAAATTTTTGAAAGCAGTTGTTTGTTGTCCTGTTAGCTTAAAATTGCTATAGTCCGCGTCGTAATCTCCTGAAACTTGAGGATGATTCTGGTAGTAAATATCTGGATTAAATTTCATAGATATGGGTAAAAAACCATTCGTTCTATCGCCATTTTTTTCCGTTTCCACCCCGGTTTTTTCACCTTCTATTAGAGCCTCCGTTGTTAATTCGGTTTCTGTAACAATGTCTTCTGCACCGTTTATCTTAATAAGGGAACCAAGCCATGCCTTTAAGCGATCGCGTTGAGAATAACTAACTAGATACTCCTCCATTTTCTTTTCCAGTAATTCCTCTATTATAGAGTAATTCCTCAAAAGCAAATCCGCTAATTTCTCTTCTTTTTTTTCCGACTTTTTCTCCTCTTGAAAATCTTCTTGGTTATTTACTGTTACCGTCAAATCACCTTCCATTACAGCTTTATAGCCTTCAGAACTAGCGATGATTTCGTAAGTTCTATCTTCGCGACCGCTATTAAAAGCCCGCACCCCATCGGCAAACAAAATCAACCTCGGCAGTTGCTCTGGGAATAAAACTTGACGAATAATTAAATCCACTACCCGCACCGTAGCGCCATTAATACCCAAATTATATACTTTTAAATCCTCATAACCATTCTCGGCCAAACTCTCTTCTAAAACTGTAGGATCGATACCCCGCAAAGCTCTAGAACTGCCAACAATTAAAATATCTGGCGGTCTTTTATTTGCCAGAATATAATCTTGGTAGCGTACCAACTGCTCGTCTAATTGCTTGCTATTAAAAGTAGGATAATCAATACTTAATAATCGAGGTTTTCTCGAAGCTTCTCCCGTCAAGTTAGGAGCTTTTGTAAACCCAGATTCATTAAATACTCCTTCAGGACTTTCCGCAGAACGTTGCCAAGGAATCTCCGGCAATCGATCGTCTGTTTCCCCGTCGCGATCGCCCCTTATTACTGGAACTTCTTCTACTTCAGGGCTTTGAGAATCAACTAAAATTTCTCTCTGGGTCGTTTGTTCGGCAGCAGATTCTAAAACAGTCGTACTAGAAAAAGAATCCACAGAAGACAACTCTAAAAACTTACCAAGCAGCGAATCTGTTTGTACCGCCAACGCCAACCCCACAGCAGCCCACACCAGAGCAACCCATCTGGCCCCAGAGCGAACGCCGGGGCCAGATTGCCCCCCAACAACCCCAGAATAAGCAACCGCCGGCACGAACAAACCGCTAACCACCAGCAAGTTTCGTATTGCAGTAGAGAAACTACCAGGAGTTTTTTGTTTTTTCCTCTCCATCCCCTGCTGGCCGGGCAACACCACAGAAACCCCCGCCTCAGACAAAGACAACTCCCCATCTGCAACAGAGGCAGCAAATTCCGGTACTTGCTCCGCACAGGAGCGATTTTCCTTACTAAAGTCCAACCCCAAGCGCCATAAAGGCAGCTTTTGCCCCGCCCGCCTGCCGTAAACCCGAACCCCAGTTATTCCCGGCAATTCCAGTTTGCGCAAAAACTCAGCAATAGACTGCCCCACCTTCGATTGAGAAGGACAGGTTGGGGCCTCGCTCATAACGTGCAACAGGTCTCCTTTTGGCAAGACGATCGCTTTAATCCCTCCCGTTTCCAACTTTCGGTCTAGATCGGGATTTAGCAATCTATCCAACAAAAAATTCAGTGCCGAATTATTCCCGCCTTTTGCCAGAGTCACCGCCCCCGGTTCTAAATCTGGATGTTGCGAAGCGGGTAAATTTAGCCAATCTATCCAACTCGGCGAAGAGTAAGCATTAAGCGTCGGTTGTCCCTCGAAGCCGTAGATCGTTGCCGCTTGAATCCCTTGGGGGCTAATAGTAGATAATAATCGGGCGATCGCTTCTTTTGTCTTCTCCTTATCCGGGGCTTTGCCCTTGAGGCCTTTTTTAGCCTTAGCTTTTTCCTCGCTCCCCATTCCATTCTTGCTGTTTGGGGCCTTGCTACAGAAAATATGCAGGGTTGATTCTTTTAGAGTCGCTTTTAGGGCAACGCCCATATCCTTTAATT
>CALKCV010000122.1 GCA_938083405.1 uncultured Microcoleaceae cyanobacterium
CAAAAGCTAATATCTTATGCATTCTTGAAATGCCAGCGATGCTCTTTAATTAGACTTCGTAGAAATGCATTTCAAGAATGTCATTATGCTTTGGAAATCAAGCTGAAATTTTGAAAATTTAAGATGGCTTAACAAAACGATACAAAAATTAAACTAAGTTAAGCAAATCTGCACGTTATCTTCACATTGATAAATTAAACTTAAAGAAATAATAAAAAAGTATCGAAGATCACAAAATAAAGATGGAATTTTTTCAACCTCTAACTAGAGCGGAGGGGCCGGGAGTTATGGCAGTGACAACCAAAGCCAGAAGAGTGACAAGGGCAGAGCTTCAGACAACAGCAAGCCCGGAACACCTCCTCCTAGAAAGCATGGCCAATGCTACCGACCGAGTTTTGGCCGGGGGCGAACGCGCCCCGCGTTGCGGATGCAACATCGCCACGCAAGCATTAATTTAGCTTTGGCCGCGTTAGGGTCGGCTTTGGGGGCTGCTAGAGTCTATATCTTTGAAAGCCACAAAGAGTCTCCCATGGGACACTTTTTAATAGACTTGGGTTGGGAGTGGACTTCAGCGGGAGTACGGCAGCAAATAGGGGAGCATCTCAATTTTGATCTTGCCCGCGAATTAGACGCATGCATGTCAGTTGTCAGTTGGAACGTTGCTAGTGGGACGACCAACAACGTTCCAACTAACCACAAAAAAAGGATGCATTGATTTTTTGGTATTTTTACTTCGATGAGATGCTCCCGCAAATAGAGAAGGGCAAATTTCAGGATATCCCCTTCTCCTGCGATGCTTGGTGGTATGAAATTTGGTCGCCGGGCAAGGCCATTAGCCTTAAAGTGGAAGAGCTAGCCCCTGGGGATGCGGAAATCTTCTCGACAAAAAACACCCATTCGGTCTTAGTACTTCCTTTAGTAATAGACGATCGCCTCTGAGGATTTTTGGGATTTGAAAACCGCAGGAGCGTTCGCTCGTGGTCTGCAACGGAGCGTTTAATCTAAAAAACAGCGGCAGGGAATATTAGTAACGCGATCGGCCTTCGAGCGTAATCGCGAAGAGCAATTTAGCTCCTTCGAGCGTAATCCAGGAGCGATTTAGCTCCTTCGAGCGTCATCCCGGAGCGATTTATATTGGAATAAATCGCGCTGCTGGATTACTACAAACAAGCGCACTACCAGAGATAAAAATTATTACATCAGTTTCAAAAACATAAATAGAGAGCTAACTAAGGCGAATAGGAGAGTAAAAAATGACCCAATCAATGGTTTCTTTTAAAAATAAAAATAGTCTCAAAAATCAGCTTTTATATTGCTGCCAAAACCAATTTACGGGAAGGCTAGAAGTGGCTGGTACGGATCGGACTTGGAGCTTCTTTTTTTGCTTGGGCCGTTTGATTTGGGCCACGGGGGGCAGGCATTCAAACCGCCGATTTTATAGGCTTTGGCATCAGTTTTTTCCGGAGGTTTCCCTCAGGCGGATCGAGCTGCGACAAGAAGACTTTGTAGTTTGTTACAACTATCAAATAATGGCGATTTTATCCATCCGCAAAAAGCTCAGTCCCGAGAAAACTGCCCAAATAGCGATGGAAACTCTCAAGGAAATAATATTTGATATTTTTCAGGCAGAGGAAAAGGAGACTTTAGTTTATACCAGAGATTCTAGTGGGGCGATTGATACTTCATTAACTCTGATGTCTGCTTCCGTTCGTCCCCAAGAAATATTGCCCCAGGTGGAGCTTTTATGGTCTGATTGGAAAATATCTGGTTTGGCTGCTTTATCTCCTAATTTCGTGCCCGTTATGAAAAAATTAGAGGAATTAAAAAAAGTAACTTCGCCTAAAGTTTATCAGACTTTAGTCAAGGCGATCGACGGTGAAAGGACTTTTCGTTCTTTGGCAATTTTAATTAAACAAGACTTGCGCAAATTGACTTTATATTTGATTCCTTACCTCCGCAAAGGAATCATAAGTTTAAAGGTACTTCCAGATAGAGGAAAACTAAAATTGGCAGCAGAAGGAACTCCTACTCCTATATCTGCCCGCAGCCCCAAAAGCATTCCGAGGGCAAAAACAGTAACTTCTACTTTTGAACCCACAATAAAAGCTACCATAGTTTGCGTAGATGATAGTCCCCTAATTTGTCGGCAGATGCAAAGCATTCTGGAGAAAGCTGGCTATAAATTTATAGGCATTCAAGATTCGATAAAAGCCCTGCCCGCGCTGATAGAAACTAAGCCGGATTTAATCTTTTTAGATTTAGTAATGCCCGTAGCTAATGGCTATGAAATTTGCACTCAAATTCGGCGGGTTTCTGGGCTAAAAGAAACACCAGTAATAATTCTGACTGGCAAGGATGGCATAGTCGATCGCGTCCGCGCTAAGGTGGTAGGTTCCTCGGGTTTTATGGCTAAACCTGTTAATACCGAAAAAGTATTAGCGGCTGTCAAGAAATATTTAGAACCATCATCCCCCGAACCCCAGAAATTAACTCCTCGAACTTTAGGCGTTCAGATTTCTTAAGTAGCGAATCCTTCGTAGTAATCGCGGGGAGCATCCCATATTTGTAAAAAAACCAAAAAATCAATTATTTTTGTCAGTTGGTAGAACAGGCGTCTCGCCTGTTATCCGGTTAGTTGCAGGGCGTTCCAACGTCTCAAACGTCTCCAAGTTCCAAAAAGCG
>CALKCV010000123.1 GCA_938083405.1 uncultured Microcoleaceae cyanobacterium
GATCGCCCCTCTTTAACAACCATCCCACTCAAAAAGCGGGTAATTGCAATAGCCCACTTGTCAATTGAAAAACCTGTCTGCCATTATATTAATAGAGTGACAAATCTTGATGGTCCGTCTAGGTTTGAAGCGACTTGCATCTCGCCTGTTAACCTAGTCACCTGAAAGCTCGTCAATTGGGAGAAGAGCCATCAAGTGCATTTACCATCTCTGCTGGTTGCGTTGCGACTAGCTTCATATTCATCTGGTTGTACTGCCAGTTTTCCATGTTCTCATGTAGGTTTACCATTAGAGCATGGATTTTTCTTTGGGGAGGAATTAGGAATGAATTTGAATCGTTAAAGCGACTTCTACTAACAATTATCTAAATCTGATGGAGTATTATAATTGCGCAACATTTTAGCTTCTTTTTCGCCAACAGATAAAGACCGTACTGGAATAGTAGGAAGCCAGTTTTGGAAAGAGCGAACGCCTTCTTTGCAATATTTATCTAATTCCGATAAAACCTCTTGGCGATAAAAACCGCACAACGGTTCCCAACCTTGAGACTTTTTCGGTACTACAGCTAAAATATCGGGGGAAACCTCTTCTAACCCTGAAATCCAACCTTTAATAATATCCGAATTTAGTTCCGGTAAATCGCAACCTAGAAGTAAAACCCAAGAACTAGAAATTTGAGCCAAGGCCCTAGCAAATCCTACCATCGGTCCTTGCCCCGGGGTTGACTCAATTAACCACTGACAATCTTCTGGCAAAATATCTCGATAGCGTTCCGGCCAAGGAGTAATAATATGCACCTTTTCCGTACAGTCCGCAGCTACTTGATAAACTCGTTTTAACATGGGGGTACCTTGCCAATCAATTAAGGCCTTATCTCGACCCATGCGCGAGCTTTTTCCACCTGCTAAAATTAGAGCTACTAGGTCTTTTTTGCCATTATTAATATTAGTCATTAGCAATTAACATTTTCCCAATTAACAATTAAGTTTCCCGTTTGAGAGCCTTGCATGGGAGCATCTCTGATATCAAGTCGCAATAAACAACCATAAAAAAATAAAGAGAGGAAAAAGGGAAATGCAAGGCAGAACAAGGATCCCACACATTTTCCTCAATTATTAATTATTAATTATTAATTATTAATTGTTATGAGATGCTCCCCGTTAACTCTTTATTCTATGCGCAACGTATCGCAAGCAACTTCTCGGGAAACAGTTCCTTTGCCTGCATAGTTTGTCGAAATTTCTAAATAAGCTTTAGGCATAGCTGTAAATAAAATTCGTTCTTTGGGAAAAACTATTCGTTCAAAAGGCTTCGATTCCCAATGCTTAATCCGAAGATTTTGCAAACTTTCAGTATTATTGGCGTAGTAGCACAGCATCATTTTATCGTAATTATTATCAATCGCTTGAGGTTGAGTTTCAAACATTGTAGGCTCCCGATAGATGTTAAAAATTTTCAAACACAGTGAAAGTTATTCCTAAATAAATAGAAAACCATAAACCAAAAAGGGGGCAGTTTTTTGCAGTTTTTAAATTATGATGGAAACTGATAATTGCTCAAAACCTGACGGAAGTTAACGACATTGCCAATAACGGCGATCGCTGGTGCTTCAAAGCCGATTTCTTCGACTTGTTTTACCGCTGTTTCTAAAGTAGCAATTAACTCTTCTTGGTCCGGGCGAGTTCCCCAACGAATTAAAGCGATCGGCGTTTGCAAGCTAAGTCCGGCTGCTGTAAGTTGGCTAACTATATTAGGTAAGTTATGAACTCCCATATAAACAACGATGGTTTCCGAACCTCTGGCGATCGCCTGCCAGTTTACCTCCGGTCTATACTTGCCCACCGACTCGTGACCGGTCACAAAAGTTACCGAAGAACTATAACTGCGGTGAGTGACCGGAATGCCGGCATAAGCGGGGGCCGCAATGCCCGAGGTAATGCCAGGAACTACTTCCACTGGAACTCCTGCCTTAACTAAATCCTCCATCTCCTCGCCACCCCTACCGAATACGAAGGGGTCTCCCCCCTTGAGTCTGACGATCGCTGCATGAATTTGAGCTTTCTCGATTAACAGTTTGGTTGTTTGCCCCTGCGCCAGAGAATGACGTCCCCTACGTTTTCCGGCATGAATTTTTTCGGCATGGGGGCTAATTATGTTGACAATTTCCGGGCTGACGAGGGCATCGTAAACCACCACATCGGCACATTCTAATAGGGTTTTTGCTTTAACGGTAAGCAGTGCTGGATCTCCTGGCCCTGCCCCGACTAAATAGACTTTACCGAGAGATTTAGATTGATTCATATTGAGGAACGAGAAAATAGCAAACCGGAGTTTGTTAATTTACTAACTTATTGGATTTGAAAAAGGTTTGCAGTATTTTTATATACCAAATTTTTGAGCTTATGTCAATAAAGCATTTAAAATATGCACTTTTTACATAAAAACGTAAATTCAGGCACTAAGGGGAGTTTTGGACATGGAGAAGCTAAAATCAATCAATAATTAATAATTAATAATTAATAATTGAGGGAAAAATGCGGTAACTTTGTTTCGTTTCAAATTTCTTTTTTAGAATAATTGTCAATGGTAATTCAATATAAAATAAAAAACCGAGGAACGTGAAAAGATCGATACCAGCAAGAAAAGATTTAGTGCTAATAGGGGGGGGTCACAGTCACGCGATCGCCCTAAAACAATTTTCTATGAAACCGATAGCAGGAATTAGATTAACTGTAATAACAGATGTTTATCATACTCCTTATTCGGGAATGCTGCCGGGATACGTTGCCGGTTTATATAAATTCGATGAATGTCATATCGACCTGCGACCCCTAACGCAATTTGTGGGAGCGCGGTTCCTTGCAGATAAGGCGATCGCCCTCGACTTAGAAAAAAACTTAGTCATCTGCGCCAACCGTCCCCCCGTTCCCTTCGACCTGCTTTCCATCGACATCGGCAGCACCCCCGCTACCCTTACCGTCCCCGGTGCGGCAGAACATACCATTCCCGTAAAACCAATTTCCCAATTCCTCGCCTACTGGGACGAAGTAACCGCAGAAGTGGAAAGGTCTCCAGAGCGCAAAATGAGAATAGGAATAGTTGGCGGTGGGGCCGGGGGAGTCGAGTTAGCGCTTTCCGTCCGAGCTAGCCTGCACCGCATCTACCAGCAACACCAACAACCAACCCATAACCTAGAATTACATCTATTTCATCGCGGCGCGAAACTATTACCAGAACGCAACCCCTGGTTCGGCAAAAAACTGGAGCAAATTCTCCGCCGGCAAGGAGTCCAGTTACATTTAGAAGAAAGCGTCGCAGGTGTCGAACGCATCTCGCCCGTTTCCGACCTCCAACGTAGAACAGGCATCTCGCCTGTTTCTAAGGAGTCGCCCGCTTCCCTGGTAAGTTGCGACTCCGGGTTGGAAGTAGAATGCGATCGCGTCTTTTGGGTAACTCAAGCATCGGC
>CALKCV010000124.1 GCA_938083405.1 uncultured Microcoleaceae cyanobacterium
TTAATTATTAATTGTTATAAAAAATTTGAGAGCATCAAGAAAATGAATCGACTTTTTCAACGGAAAAAAATCGTACTAGCCATATTATTAGTAGTGGCGATCGCTCTAGGATTAGCAGCCCCAGTAAAAGCTGCCAATCAACAAGATATAGAACGCCTTTTAACAGACAAATTGTGCGTTTCCTTTCTCTGGGATAGATGCGATTTAAGAAAAGCCGATCTTCACGGTGCGAACCTCAAAGGAATTAACCTCTCGGGAGCAGATTTAAGAGGAGCAGATTTGGGGGATGCCGAATTAAATAATGCCGATCTTTCAGGAGCGGATTTAACGGGAGCGGATTTAACTAATGCTAGTTTATTTCAAGCAAATATCAATAAAGCAAACTTAACAGCCGCAGACTTAAGCGGCGCTCGTTTGTGGGAAGCAGATCTTACTCTAGCAAATTTGAGTCGCGCCAATTTAAAAGATGCCAATTTCTTAGAAGCCAGACTATGGGGGGCTAATCTGGTGGAAGCCAATTTAAGCGATGCCAGCTTTCACGGTGCGGATTTAGAATACGCCAACTTAGCCGATACTAATTTAACTGGGACTGATTTTCACGGCTTCTTTTTTAGAAGCTATAAAAAGATAACTAATATGAGAAAAACCAATCTCCAAGGAGCAAAAATTAACGATACTGACTTAAAAGGAGTGCTTTTGGAAGGAGCAGTTATGCCGGATGGTTCGATTAAAGAATAGTTAATTGTTGCTTGGTAATTGGGGGCTGGTCAACTAGAATATTTGTTAACTAGGGAGCCGATATAGAAACAGGATTTATGGCTCCCGAAGAAGTTCGCAACGAGCAATTTCTCCTGAAACAGGAATAAAAAAACAGAGCGATCGCTCTGTTTGCTCAAAAATAAAAAAGTCAAAAGTGCCGAACGAGGTAATTATAAATCAATTAATAATTCTAAGTCATTGTTTTAGAATTAGGAAGAAACTTTACCTTAAAAATTTAGACTTTTGACCTTTAAGGGACTTCCAAAAATTAAAATCTCCAAAAATACAATAGTATTGTTGGGTTGCGTTTCACCGAGCCCAACCTACGGCTCCATTATTTATTTGGGTACCCCTAAGTCAAGAGGAATAATTCTGAATTTATAACTTTCAACTCAAGAAGCGATCGCCTCTATTATTCAACTTCATTGGGAGTTAAAAGCAGCTTAACTCCCTCAACTATTTTCCGAACTTGCCCTGCTGAAAGGGTAGCGATTTTTTCCTCTAACTGATTTTTGGGTACTGTAAAAATCTGCGAAGTATTAACAACACTTTCCATCGCTAAATTAGATTCTCCCGTTCCTAAAAAAACATTCCCCGGGACTGCAGCGAGTTTGGTGTTATAACTCAAAGCACAAACCACAACAGAGTTAATTTTGCTTGAATTAAAAACATTGTTTTGGACGACAACATGGGGATGTCGATTAACTGGTTCGGAACCTAATGGTTCTTTGAATTTAATCCAGAAAATATCGCCTTGATTAATTACCATTCTCCTTCTACAATACTTTTATGATTTTGAGTCATACCATCCAGAGGATTTGGTTCTTCTGTTGCTGCCGGGATTTCTCCATAAGCAGCGTTGATTTTTTCTAGTAATTGCCGATTATGATGGCGACGGATAAATTCCTCAAGAGCGATCGCTATTAAGCGACTTCGCGATACTTTCATTTCGGCCGCGAGAACCTCCGCTTGTTCAAAGAGGGACTCTTGCAATGAAATAGCAGTTTTGACAGTGGCCATCTTCTTATACTTTCACGTCAGAATTTCAGTATAACCGTTTCTCATATCAATGTCAAACTGGAAAAAAATTTCCAAAAATACGATTTTTGGCCATAAAATCTCCCTTTTTCTCTATTTTTTAGGCCTTTTCCAGACTAAATCCGAATAACATCTATAATCTAAAAACTAAAGGCCAGTGAATCCGATAAAATACTTCTTTAGCCACAAAAAACGTACCCAGTCGAACAGATGGAAACTATCCAAACTTTTCTCTACGAAATAGCACAATTTGCCAACAACCTCGTGGCCAGCCAACTCACCCACCTAAGCTGGCTAAGTATTGGCGTTATCTTTGCCGCAGGCTTGCTAACAAGCCTTACCCCCTGTATGCTGTCCATGCTTCCTATTACCATCGGCTACATTGGCGGCTACGAGGCCCAAACTCGCCTCCAGGCTGCGGCCCAGTCTGCCTGGTTTTCTCTGGGATTAGCTACAACCCTAGCTGGATTAGGCATTCTAGCATCATACATTGGAAGAGTTTACGGTCAAATAGGGATAGGTTTGCCCATAGTTGTCAGTATCATTGCCATCCTCATGGGCCTTAACCTCCTAGAAGCTCTCCCGCTTACCATGCCATCCTTTGACAGCATGGGTTGGATATCTGGGGACTTACCAAAAGGAGTCCGATCCTATTTATTAGGCTTGACATTCGGTTTGGTGGCATCTCCCTGCAGCACTCCGGTATTAGCAACTTTATTAGCTTGGGTTTCTACCACTGGCGATACAATTTTGGGCGGTGTTTTACTCTTAGCTTATGCTAGTGGTTATGTGGCTCCTTTAATCCTAGCTGGCACTTTTACTGCTAGTATTAAAAAGTTATTGGAAATGCGACAGTGGTCTGCTTGGATTACACCGACTAGCGGCGCTTTATTAGTGGGATTTGGTGTGTTTTCTCTGCTGTTTAGATTGATTCCAGTAGGTTGATGGCGATGAGTAGTTATCAATTTTGAGGAAGATTAATAACTGCTTTTTGTTGATGGTTAGTTGGGAGAAAAAGTCTGTTGAGACTAATTGATGGGAACCCGATACCAATAGACAAGAGATAGGAGAGGGAAAAACAAGCAACTAACAACTAACAATTAACAAGCAACAACTAACAACTAACAACTAACAATTAATTAGATGGTTTATCGAATTTTATTTTTATCGAAAATATCTGGGGCTTGGGATGGTATCCAGAAAACATTCCGACGGGAAATCCTGCCTATTTTAGCGGATTTACGTTTGGCGATCGCCCTGTTATTAATAATAGCGGGATTCAGCATCTCCGGTACGGTGATAGAACAGGGTCAATCCATAGCATTCTATCAAGAAAACTATCCAGAAAGTCCAGCATTATTTGGTTTTTTAACCTGGAAATTTATCGTTCTTTTAGGATTAGATCGCGTCTATGGTACTTGGTGGTTCTTATCAATCCTAATTTTATTTGGCTCTAGCTTAACTGCCTGTACTTTTACCAGACAACTGCCAGCATTAAAAGCTGCTCGCCGCTGGAAATTTTACGACAAACCCAAGCAGTTTGAAAAATTAGCTTTAAGTGCCGAAATAGAAACTGGTTCGTTAAATTATTCAGAAAAATTAGAACAAATATTGCAGCAACGCCGCTATAAAATATTTAAAGAAGGAGACAAACTTTATGCTCGTAAAGGCATAATAGGCAAAATAGGTCCGATTATAGTTCATGCCAGTATGTTAATTATTTTGGCTGGCTCTATAGTAGGGACTTTGACAGGATTTATGGCTCAGGAAATAGTGCCAAGCGGTAACACTTTTGAAATAACCAATCTGGTTACTGCCGGACCTTTTGCTAAGTGGCAATTTCCGAAAGATTTTTCAGTAAAAGTTAATCGTTTCTGGATAGATTATTTGCCAGATGGAAATATAGACCAATTTTATTCCGATTTGTCGGTATTGGATAAGACGGGAGAAGAAGTCGATCGCCAAACTATTTATGTGAATAAACCGTTAAAATATGGCGGTGTCACCATGTATCAGGCAGATTGGGCGATCGCTGGCGTGCGAGTGCGCATCAATAAAAGCCCGGTGTTGCAATTACCAATGGCTCAATTAGATACTGGCGGTAGAGGTAGAATTTGGGGAACTTGGATTCCGACTAAACCAGATTTTAGCGAGGGAGTTTCTTTATTAGCTACAGATTTACAAGGAACTCTATTAGTTTACGATCCTAAAGGTCAACTAACCTCCACTGTAAGAGCGGGAATGTCAACAGAAGTTAATGGCGTGACTTTATTTGTGGATGAATTAATCGGCAAGACGGGTTTACAAATTAAGTCCGATCCTGGCATCCCTCTTGTTTATTTAGGATTTGGTTTGTTGATGGTTAGCGTCTTGATGAGTTATGCTTCCCACTCGCAAATATGGGGGTTGAAAAATGGAGATAAGATTTATCTCGGTGGTAAAACTAATCGCGCTAAAGTAACTTTTGAACGCGAAGTTTTAGAGATATTAGATAGTTTGAGCGACTCTCCAGATACTAAAGATTTAGCCGCCACGGGTTCCGGTTCTTTGGCCAGTCAAAATTGAGCGGGACAAAAGAGAAAAATAAAATGGCCGAGAAAAAAGTTTGCCATACTACTAGCCAAATTCCTTTATGAATGTGATAGGATGGTAGGAGTATTGTTTAAACCGGGATGTAGCGCAGCTTGGTAGCGCACCTCGTTCGGGACGAGGGGGTCGCAGGTTCAAATCCTGTCATCCCGATCGCCGCTCCTTTCCCCCAAAAAATTTCACTATTGGTGAAACGAGATCGAGTCTGGGGGAAGCGATCGGCAGACTTTGGCAAAATTAAAAAAATTTGAGTCTAGGTAACAGTGGTAGTAAAACCAGACTGGTTGCGAGTAAAGGCACCTCAGTGGGAGCGCGTTGGTAACATCAAGGGCATCCTCCGTGACTTGGCCCTTAATACTGTCTGCGAGGAGGCATCCTGTCCTAATATCGGCGAGTGCTTCAACGCGGGCACTGCTACATTCTTAATTATGGGACCGGCCTGCACTCGTGCTTGTCCCTATTGCGATATAGATTTTGAGAAAAAGCCTCAAGCGCTAGATCCCACCGAACCGCAAAGACTGGCAGAGGCAGTGCGCCGAATGAAATTGAATCATGTGGTAATTACTTCTGTTAATCGGGACGATTTGCCCGATGGGGGCGCGTCTGTGTTTGTCCTTTGTCTCAGGGCAGTGCGCGAGGTTTCGCCAGAGACAACAATAGAGGTTTTGATACCAGATATGTGTGGCAATTGGCAAGCTTTAGAAACAATTCTTAATGCCAAGCCAGAGGTACTAAATCACAATACGGAAACTATTAGGCGATTGTATCCGCGGACGAGGCCCCAGGGAGATTACGATCGCACTTTGGAATTATTAAAAAAGGCCCGCAAGTTAGCCCCGGGAGTTTACACCAAATCGGGAATTATGGTGGGACTGGGGGAAACCGATGAGGAAGTGCGAGAGGTAATGAGGGACTTGCGAGAGGTAGATTGCGATATTTTGACTGTAGGACAATACCTGCAACCTAGTCCCAAGCATTTGCCCTTGGTGGATTTTGTCAGGCCCGAACAGTTTGAGGCCTGGAAAGAGTTTGGGGAATCTTTGGGATTTTTGCAAGTGGTGGCTTCTCCCTTGACTCGCAGTTCTTATCATGCGGAACAGGTTAGGGGTTTGATGGAACGCTATCCAAGGCAGGAAGGATAAGGAAAAGGGGACTGCTGGTTGGGACTAGCAGTGGGCGATAGCCCTCATAGTATCTAAGATATGTAGGATCGATAGCCTAGTCGCTCGGTAATGGGCCGCGATCGCCAGAAGGATGCGATCGCGATCGCACTTAGAGGGTGAGTTAATTACTGGATAATCCGATGGCAGGAAAACAAATTTTTTTCAAAGAACGGATAAAGAGCTACACTATCTCGTTCTAAAAAGCTTATTTTTCAAGGTTTTTGTCTCAATCTAATTGTAGCAAGTAAAAAAAGAAGTGAAGTGAAAATCTCCATCTATAGCAGCATGAAATAACGATATTTCAATGCGATCGGGAACACTCGTGGAGGGTGATGAAGATTAATAGACATTCTGATAAACGTCACTTTTTTGGGTAATAGATCTCCATATACTAGACACTAAGCCCAGAAAAAATGTCCTTATGACCCTTCCGGGGACCATTAGATGCGAAGCAAGCTAACGAACGCTAGTTTAGGCCTACATTCAAAACGGGGCAATCTGCCAAAAGCATCAAGGTCAACTGAAGGCAATAAGGAAAAGAACTAGGATTTTGATGCCTAGTCTCAGAAAAAATGGGCCTATTACGCACGGTTTGTCAAACAGTGCAACCTTTTGTTACCCGGAGCTACTGAGATGAGCGTTATACCTGCAATTTCTTACGATTCTGAAGTTTCTTCCGAAGAAGAACAGCAAGCAGCCAACTTGCAAACAGAAATCATAGACGAGGTTCTCGAACCAGCCGTCGCCGAACTGATGGACTTGGAAGAAGAGACAGAAAAAGCCAAAAAACAGAAAAACGTCAATCGTAACACAACGGATTTAGTACGTTTGTACCTTCAGGAAATCGGCCGCGTCGATTTGTTGGGACGAGATCGGGAAATCGGCGAAGCCCAGAAAGTCCAACGCTACATAGAATTACTAGAATTGCGGAGTCAAGCTGCCGAACGGGATGAAGGGCCTCTGAAAGGTTATGTCCATTTAGTAGAAGTTCGGGACCAGATGGCAGCCAAATTGGGACACCGCCCTTCCCTGGAAAAGTGGGCGGAGACAGCAGGTGTAACCTTGTCGGAGTTAAAGCCGACGATGGCAGCAGGAAAAAGGCATTGGGCCCAGTTGGCGGGTTTGTCAATTGAGGAGTTAGAAAAGATTCAAGCTGAGGGAATAGATGCTAAGAATCTGATGATCAATGCCAACCTGCGCTTGGTGGTGTCGGTGGCGAAAAAATATCAAAATCGCGGTTTGGAGTTGTTGGATCTAATCCAAGAAGGAACTCTCGGACTCGAAAGGGCAGTTGAGAAATTTGACCCCACTCGCGGATATCGCTTCAGCACTTATGCTTACTGGTGGATCCGTCAGGGCATTACCCGAGCGATCGCTACCCAAAGTCGCACTATTCGCCTCCCAGTCCACATCACCGAAAAACTCAACAAAATCAAAAAAGCCCAACGTAAAATCTCTCAAGAAAAAGGCCGAACAGCAACTCTTGACGACATCGCCGCCGAGTTAGAAATGACTAACGAACAAGTGCGGGAGGTTTTGTTAAAGGTGCCTCGGTCTATTTCTTTGGAAACCAAGGTGGGTACCGACAAAGATACAGAGTTGGGCGATTTACTCGAAACTGAAGAAGATTCCCCCGAACAACTGTTGATGCGAGAGTCCTTAATCAAGGCATTGCAGGGAATTTTAGCCGATTTGAGCGGTCGGGAGAGGGCAGTGATTTCTATGCGATATGGTTTAATGGATGGCCATGCTTACTCTTTGTCAGAAATCGGTAAAGCCCTGAAGTTGTCGCGAGAACGAGTTCGTCAAATCGAAGCGAAAGGTCTTCAAAAGTTGCGCCAACCCAAGCGCCGCAATCAGGTGCGCGATTATTTGGAGTCTATGACCTAGAAGCGCAATCATAAGCTATTGCACATTTAATTTGCATTCGTTAGGAATGACTCTCCATTGAGGAGCGATCGACCTTTAACTTATTTCGGACAAATTAAATGTATAGCAGCTTACCGTTGAGGAGTTTGTTTTTCTTATTCTGCTTAGGGACTTGGTATTTAATAAGGTACTAAGGGAGTTGCAATTTAATAAAATACCGACTGTTGGGTTCGGTTCGCTCCAGCCGACCTACGAGACTGATACTCAATTGGGAAAATATTAATTGTTATTACTGGTATTTTATTTCTCCACGAGTCCCTTATAGCAATTTATTCTCAATTAGCTATTTAGTTGACAATGCCCTAGGGAATTGTGTATCATTGTCAATAAGTGTAGATATTTGAAAAAAAACCGTGGCTCTTTACACACCGACTGCATTCAAAGCAGAGCTAAACGAGAAAGGCTGGCGAATGACTCCCCAACGGGAAACAATTCTACACGTCTTTCAGAATCTTCCCGACGGCAACCATCTCAGCGCAGAAGACCTCTTTAAAGTCCTAGAAAATCGAGGAGAAAATATCAGTCTCTCCACAATTTACCGAACTTTAAAGCTAATGGCAAGGATGGGAATTCTCAGAGAATTAGAACTAGCAGAAGGACATAAACATTACGAACTAAATCAGCCATATCCCCATCACCACCATCATCTAGTTTGCGTTCAGTGCAATAAAACCATCGAATTTAAAAACGATTCAATTTTAAAAATAGGTCTCAAACAGGCAGAAAAATCGGCATTGCACCTCCTAGATTGCCAATTAACGATTCATAGTATTTGTCACGAAGCTTTACGGATGGGCTGGCCATCGCTAGTTTCTAGCAATTGGTCTTGTCCCAGAGCGATCGCCAGCGAGTCCCAACCGTCGGAAAGCACTGCTCCTCTCAAGGAGGAGGATAGTCAGGAAAGCAATTAAGGTTGAAACAAAATATCTGCGGCACTAATGCCATATAGCTGCCTTGCTCTGGCGATCGCTTGCTGCATTTGAGAGTTATAAATGCCGTCGAAAGGTCCAGAATAAAGCCCCTGTAAGTTCAGCCGCCTTTGCAACTGTAAAATCCCAGAGCGATCGTTTGCGAAAGTCCCGCTAACCCTATAACCCTGTTGCGGAAGCCTTGCAGAATTCTGGGTAGAACCTACCAGGGAAACTTCTAAATAATTCTGAGTAGAACCGAGTTGGGTAAGGTTGAGATAATTTGTTAAAGCTAAAAACGTACTTTGGGTGAACTCGCCAGTAGCGAAAATTCCCAAATCTTCCTGGAGTCGCCTTACAGCTAGTTCGGTGGTCGAGCCAAAAACCCCGTCAACCGAACCAGCCCCATAGCCTAACCTGTTTAAAAAACCCTGAAGCAGTCTCACCGACAGACCGCGATCGCCCGGCCGAAGTTGAACTTGGGGTAGAGTTCCCTGGGAAGGAGGCCGGGGCGATGGTGGTGGTGTAGTAGGAAACAAAAACGCCTTTGTAGTCGGTCCTACCCGACCGGTGGCAGTAATTTGATTAGTTTGTTGGAACAGAAGTACGGCTTGCTGAGTATTGCCGTCAAAAAAATTATTGATAAACCCAAAGTAATACCCCAAATCTTGTAACCTTTGTTGAACCCTTCCGACCTCTGGAGAGGAGTCGCCAAAAGAGAGTATGGCAGAAGAGATAGGAGGAGAAGGAAAATTGGCAGGGAAACTTTGGGGTAAATTTGTGGGATTAGGGACCAAACCCAATAAATAGGATAGAGTAGTAGGCCCCACTAGACCGTTGGCTGTAATTCTTCGATCGCCTTGAAAGCGTCGAACGGCATCTTCTGTTATGGGACCGTAGAAGCCAGTGGGAGTAGTCTGAAAATAGCCAAGGTTTTGTAACAATTGTTGGAGTGCCGCTACGGCAAAGCTTCTGTCTCCAGGTTGAAAAAATCCTCTGGGGGGTAGTGGAATTGTTTGACCCCCCGAAAAAGTTTGGCCTTGGACGGGGGGGAAGCCCGTTAAAACCTGTGCTAAAGAGGCTTCAGCTATTATTAGCACTGAAAGTATGACCCAGAGGCAGAAAAACCGTATGAAGCCTGGGGCGGAGAGTTTTTTCCAGTCAACGAGCTCGAAAGATTCTAATCGTGTTGCGGCTTCCCAGGTAAGGGCAAGCTCTTGGTATGCTATTGATTCCATATATGCTTGGGGTTAGCTTTACTATTAACGATCGCAGGCATTAATAGTATATCAAACTTTTTTTCATGACTAGAGTTTGACATCTATCGAATAGAGACAGTCCTAGCATTAGATCGAGTCGCAAGGGGCTCGCCCAGGCAGAAAATAAAGAGAGGAAAAAGGGGAATGCAAGACGGAACAAGGCTCCCAGAACAACACTCAATCATTAATTATTAATTATTAATTATTAATTATTAATTGATATTAGAGATTTATCGACATCTACCCAGACGGGGATACGCAACAAAGCTTCGATCGCTTGTAAGTAAGTAGGCAAAAATAAAAACATAAAATTCTTTTCTATTTGCCCGTAGAACAGGCCGGAATGCCTGTTCGGTACGTAATTAATTTTCGCAGGTACTTATGTCTTCAAGCTTCTGCTAAGACAGTATCTGCTAGTTTAACTTCTTCCTTTTTCTCTGGTTTTTTGAACAGTACGGTTTTATCGACACAATCAATAAGAATAGTATCCCCCTCGACAAACTCATTTTCCAGAATCTTAGTCGCCAAAGGATTCTCCAACATCCTTTGAATAGCCCGTTTCAGAGGTCGAGCCCCGTAAACAGGATCGTATCCCTCATCGGCAATATAATCCAAAGTTGCGGAAGATAGTTCCAAACTAATTTTCTGTTCCGACAGCAACTTCTCGATGCGCTTAACCTGAATTTCGACAATTTGTCGCAACTCGCTCTTCTGCAACGTGTGGAAGACTATTTTATCGTCAACCCGGTTTAAAAACTCCGGTCGAAAATGCGATCGCAAAGCATCCATCACGCGGTCGTGCATCTTATCGTAGTTCCCATCATCCCCCGCCATATCCAAAATATACTCGCTGCCAATATTGCTAGTCATAACGATAACAGTATTTTTAAAATCGATCGCCCGTCCCTGGGAATCAGTAATTCTGCCGTCGTCCAAAACCTGCAACAAAATATTAAACACGTCTGGGTGAGCCTTCTCCACCTCGTCAAACAAAATCACAGAATAAGGATGGCGGCGAATGGTCTCCGATAGCTGCCCTCCTTGGTCGTATCCCACATATCCAGGAGGAGCCCCCACCAGTCGCGAGACAGCGTGTTTCTCCATATACTCCGACATATCGATGCGCACCAGAGCATCCTCGCTGTCGAACAAAAACTGCGCCAAAGCCCTTGCTAACTCAGTTTTACCCACGCCGGTCGGACCCATAAATAAGAAAGAGCCGATGGGTTTGGCCGGGTCTTTCATACCCGCCCGGGCGCGACGGATAGCCGCTGACACCGCAGCCACCGCCTCCGACTGACCGATAACTCGCTGGTGGAGGTGTGTTTCCAATTGCAGGAGTTTCTGACGTTCCGACTCCAATAACCGATTGACGGGAATGCCGGTCCACTTAGCAACGATAGTCGCTATATCGCCATCGGTTACTTGTTCGCGCAACAGGGAAGAGCCTTGAGCCTGGGCCTTTAACAATTCTCCTTCTCTTGCCTCCAACTCCCGATGTAACTTTTCGAGCATTCCATATTTCAACTGGGCGGCTTTATTGAGGTCGTAATCTCGTTCTGCCTGTTCGATCTGCACCCGGAGTGTTTCTTCCTCTGCCTTTAAATTTTTAATGGCATCCAAAAGCTGCTTCTCTCGCTGCCACTGGGAAGAAAACTGCTCTTGTTTCTCTTTCAAAACTGCGATTTCGCTGGTAATTCTTTCCAAAGCGGGGGAAGAGACTGGGGGAGTGGGGGCAGACTCTTCCTCCGTCGCGCCATAACTGCCTCCTTGCAATTCTCCTTCTAGGGAGAGCTTTTCCATTTCTAGCTGCATCATCCGTCGGTCGATGGCCTCCAACTCCACCGGTTTAGAAGTAATTTCCATTTTTAATTGAGCGGCGGCCTCATCTACCAGGTCGATGGCCTTGTCTGGCAGGAAGCGATCGCTTATATAACGATGGGAAAGCATGGCTGCAGCGACCAAAGCCGCATCAGTTATCTTAACGCCGTGGTGAGCTTCGTAGCGATCTTTTAGCCCCCGCAAAATAGAAATAGTATCGGTAACGGTTGGTTGACCGACATAAATTTGCTGGAAGCGGCGATCGAGGGCGGCATCTTTTTCGATATTTTTGCGATATTCATCGAGAGTAGTAGCGCCGATGCAGCGAAGTTCGCCTCGGGCGAGCATGGGTTTGAGCAAATTCCCCGCATCCATCCCCGAACCAGTTGCGCCACCAGAACCGGTACCGACGACGGTATGGAGTTCGTCGATGAAGAGAACGATTTGACCGTCGGAATTGGTTACCTCTCGCAGGACCGATCGCAACCGTTCTTCAAATTCTCCTCGAAACTTGGCTCCAGCGATGAGGCTGCCCATGTCCAGGCCGATGAGTTGGCGGTTTTTGAGAGATTCGGGAACGTCGCCATTAACGATCCGTTGGGCGAGGGCTTCGGCGATCGCCGTTTTGCCTACTCCTGGTTCCCCGATGAGGACGGGGTTATTTTTGGTGCGGCGAGACAGACAGCTTATGACCCGCCTGATTTCTTCGTCCCGTCCGATTACGGGGTCTAGTTTGCCTGCTTTTGCCTGTTCTGTGAGGTCGCGCCCGTATCTGGAGAGCGCGTCGTAGTTGGCTTCTGGGTTTTGGTCTTGGACTTTGGCACGTCCGCGCACTGCTTTGATGGCGGCTTCTAGTTGTTCGCGCTCTAATACGGGCGATCGCGGACGCTCGAACCCCGGTCTTTGTGGGGTACTAGGTTTCTCGCCTTCCCCCAGGAGTTTGCTGCCGATGCGTTTGTCTTCTTGGAAGGCGAGGAGGAGATGTTCTATTGCGATATATTTGTCTTCCCAGTCTTCTCTGATTGCCTCAGCCATATCCAGCATGACTTCGAGACCGCGACCTAGATATAGGTGTTCTATGCTAGCTACTTTGGGCTGGCGTTTGGCGAAGGCTTCTAGTTGTTGTTTTAGCTTGGGCGTGTCAACTCCCGCGCGAGCGAGGATTTTGTTGGCTGTGCCTTCTTGTTCTAGCAGAGATATGATTAGGTGTTCTACTTCTAGTTGTTGGTTTTGATAGTTACGGGCGATATCTTGGGATTTGACAATTCCATCCCAGGCTTGTTCGGTGAATTTGCTCGGATCTGTTGGCTGCATTTGTACGATTTTAGGTTTTAGATTTAGTTATTTTTTATTGTAGATTTTAGATTTATGGTTTTTTCCCACGGGTCATTTTTGGAATAGGAAGATAGGAATAGGAAGACAGAATAAGTAATTAATAATTAATAATTAATAATTAATAATTATTGGACTTCCACCGTCTGAATGCCGAATAAGCGTGAATACCATGCAGTCGGCATCCCCAAATTTTTGAACGAACATTCCGCCGGCCGCGACTACTCACGAAGACAGAATACGAAGACAGAATACGAAGACAGGCAAATTATATTCGAGTGCCTGTCCCACGGCGACAATTAATTAATTAGCGGCTGCCGCTGCTTCCTTTTCGGTTTTATTTCCCTGGGTCTTCATTTCGATCAACTCTACTTTATAACCGTTTGGGTCTTCAACAAAAGCAATAACTGTAGTTCCGTGTTTCATGGGGCCTGGTTCCCGGCTGACTTTGCCGCCTTGGGCCTTGATTCCGTCGCAGGTTTTGTAAATGTCTGCAACGCCAATGGCAATATGACCGAAAGCATCGCCCATTTCATATTCCCCGACGCCCCAATTGTAGGTAAGTTCGATTACGCTATGGTCGGACTCGTCGCCATAGCCGACAAAGGCGAGGGTAAATTCGCCGCCTGGGTAGTCTTTTTGCCGCAAGAGCTTCATTCCCAGGAGGTCGCAGTAGAATTTGAGGGATTCTTCGAGGTTTTTTACTCGAATCATCGTATGTAGCAATCGCATGGCCAACTCCTAATGTTTTACAAGGTTCTTCAGTTATTGTGAAGTATTTTTGCCGATTTAGGACAGGCCCCAGGCCAAAAACCCTCTTGGGGTAGAGCCGCTAACATTGGTGGCCTGTCTAGCGAGGGGCCACAAGAAAACAAAAAAATAGTGGGAGGGTCCGCGATCGCGGACTCTCCCAATTTGGCTAGTAGTAATCGCTTTAGCGATTTAGAGCCGATTTGTTTTTTATTGTTAAGAGCGATCGCTACGAACTTTTCCTATCGCGAAGAGCGATCGCTACGAACTGTTGAAGTCCAATAATAATTAATTATTAATTATTAATTATTAATTATTAATTTTTACGGGACTGACGGGATTCGAACCCGCAACTTCCGCCGTGACAGGGCGGTGCTCTAACCAGTTGAACTACAGTCCCTTGTTTCTCAAGCCATATATAATTGTGCCTGCTCTTCCTAAATTTGTCAAGGGTTTTGCAAAAGTTTTTTTTTTCAGGGATTCTCGGAGAAGTCTAAACTTGCTCTATTTCTTATCCCGCATAGCTTTTGCCGCTTCGGTCTTTTTCTGATTGGGCAGTTTTTTAGATTTTAGATAGGATTTTTTTCTATAATCTAAGCATTTTCTAAAATCTAAAGCTTAAAAACCAAAAATTGGGTCACTTGGAAGAAATTAAAATTATTATCGCCGACCAGGACGAGGGATGGCCGCCCATCGGCAAGAATTGGGCCAAAAGTCATGCCTTCAATATTATCTAAGGCAAAACCCAGGTTATTTAAGTCCAAAAGGAGGGTTTTTTTAACGGGAGAAATCTCTGGCATCCCCTCTTTGAGACTATCGATGTCTTTAATATCGGTTGCTGCTTCGAGAGAAAAAACGAACAATTTAATAAAATTACCAGGTCCGACAGAAAAGGACCGCTCTAAACTCAGAAAGTGGCGATCGCTTAATGCTAGGAGTTCCACTAAACCATTTGTCATCAAACCACCCTCGCTGGTGGAGGGTGCGGCAATAGGTTCGGTTAGATAAAGATACTCTTCTTGAGGTTGGTAATTATTCAAATCGTACCGCAAAATACGAATAGGACTGCCCGTAGTTAAAGTTGCTTCTTCGCCATCTTGAGTTAAAGCATTTTCGGTGGCGGCGAAGAGAGATTTTCGATCGGGGGTTACGGTCAAACTTTCAAAGGCTAAATTATTTCTAATGCCGCCGTTAGGTTTGGCTAAAATTTTTTCGGGAAGGGGCAAACTGCGGAGATATTTACCGTCTAAAGAAAATTCTTTGATGAAGGGTGGAATCTGACGGTTGACGTCTCCTTCTGACGCAATAAATAAAGAATTTTCCGTCAAAGCTATTCCTTCGGGGTCGAGACTAAATTCTGGGAAGGGTTTCTCGTTTTCATCTAAGAGGGTGGTAACGTCGAGAAAAGTTATGTTTTCTTCGGAAAATGAATTTTTAGAGAGGTCAATTTCGAGCGTGTAAAATCTGGCTGGTGCTTTGCTGCTGCGGTCGTCGGAGATGGCGTAATAAACTTGTTTTTCCCCGTCGTAAGTAATGCCAGATAGCCCGCCTACTTCCGTATTTTTGAAAGTCAAACCGGTACCTAATAAGCCTTGACCAAAAAATGCTGGCTGTACCCCAGAGGTAGAAGCGATCGCTACGATATTAATCAGTATTGCTGTTATTAATCCCAGGAGCAAGTATCTAGTTATTTTGGGAATCTCACAAAGATTAGGCATATTATTTCTGATTTGTACTTCAACTAAATAACTGCTTGACGAAGAAAATTTTCCAGCCATTTTTTAACAGAATAAGTAGCATAACAATCATCTTCATTGTAACGAACGATCGCCTCTAAGACAGAGCGATCGCCAGTCTTTAACCATCGCTCGTACCAGCAAACAGATTGAGCGCCATTAGCATTTTCATCCCGCCATTCAAAACCGAGCCAGCGAGCGATATGTTTGAGAGCGTAACTTTCCACTGGCAGAGTCGCAGTTTCCCTAACCAACTTATGAATATCCACGGCTCTTTTGAGTAAAGGTTGCCACTTATAGGCTGGAGTATTATAAACTCCAGCCAAACGTTTAATCGTCTGAGTTTCGTACTCGCAGAAATGATAAATAGGAGCGATGGGATATTGCCAAAATAACTTTAATAATTGCTCCCAAATCGCTTCTTCCTCCGTAGAATTTTCCGCCAACATAACCTTAAAATTTTGAGTATTATTGCGATTATCTACTACTAAAACGCCGTGTAAATAATCCAAATTATTTTCTGGCTGCGCTTCTATATCAAAATAAAGTTCCACGGGAGCAGAAGTCAAATTAGGTAATTGGTAAGAATAAAGAGGTAAAGGTTCTGGATAACTATCTAATTCCCGTTTTTTTATCGTCAATTCCCAACCGATAAAAGGGCGATTTTCTAGGCTAGATTTAGCTTGTAAAACTACTCTATCGGCGATAACATCGGGAAATTGCGGGTAAACAGCCAAAACTTCTGGTTTGACCTCGGCAAGAGAATCTAAAGCAGTCAAATTAAGAGTCTTTAATATAGAATAACGACTGGGGGTTACTCCCGGCACGAGAGAAAGATGTTGTCCTGAAGAGGCGAGGGAATGACAGCTACTATACCAAGTACAAAGACTGCATTTTTGGCGAGACATAAAAACCTCTGGTTCTTGTTTGTTCGCCAACATTTCTATTAACTCAGATAGAACAGCTTCCATCCCCGGCACTCGCAGTTCCAAATTCACGGCAAAAGGAGCTTTTTTGCGGAAAATAAGCCAGGCAGTATCGGGCCAGGTTCCTTGTACGGAAGCTAAGATTTGAGCGTTAAAAGCGGCCACCAGTTGATAGTCCAGCTTGGGCCGCTTGCCCAGTTTCAGGTCTGCCGGAACGTAAGACCAATCTCCAAACTCAGAAGGTAGTGCTTCTTTTATCAGCAAACGGGGCTTGGCCATGAGGGTAAGAGGCTCGCCCTGGGGGGAGAAGCTGGACATCTGTACGATGCCGCGATAGATCGTAGCGACTCCTTGACGCATTAAAGCTAAAGTAGCTTCTGCCCCAGCATTCCAATCTCCGCGAGGATAGTCTGGTTTATGATAGATTTGATTTTCTAAAAAGCTCGAATCAAAGGCCAAACTATCCTGTATTAGTTTGAGGAGAAAATCGCTTTTGGGGTCTTGTTCTCGGCGATCGCCATAAACTTCTAAAAATGTTTGTCGCGGACAGCGCTGATAGGAAAGTAATTGTGTATCGGTTAAAAACATTAGTTCGGGGTAAAAGGTAACGCTCGTTAACAATTAATAATTGTTAATTGTTAATCGTTAATTGGTTAATTGTTAATTACCAAAATAATCGCTATAAAAAATGTCATCAAATAACAAGAAACAAAGTCTAACAAGTTGGCTGACGGTACTCTACATTGCGGGACTAGGTGCCATTGCTGGCATCTTTATCATAGGGCAGATTTTAGTCTCGCGATCGCTCAAATACCAATTTACTAGCTCCCGAGTCATCAACATCGCAGGCAGGCAACGAATGTTAAGCCAGAAACTCAGCAAAACAGCGTTGGCCCTGAAATTTCAAACCGATGCCGACAAACTGGCGAGACGAAAAAAGGAACTGGAGGAAGTCGTCCAATTATTCCAAAGATCCCACGAAGGATTGCAAAATGGCGATGAGGAACTGGGACTGCCGGCTAATAACAACAGTGCCACAATAGCAAAAATGTTTGCCGAGATGGAATTAGACTATCAGCCGATAATCGAGGCAAGCGAAGAACTGCTGGTTGAATTGGAGAGTAGTTCTGGGGATGAGGATATTTCAGCCTTAGTACAAACAATACTCGATCGCGAAGGCTCCTTCCTCCGGCAAATGAACGATATTGTCTTTCAATACGATCGCGAGTCCCAACAGCAGGTAGCCAGAGCCAGAAAGATCGAAGAAATTTTGTTTATTATAGCCCTGCTACTGCTCTTATCGGAAGGTTTATTCGTATTTCGACCGGCAGTGCGGCGGCTGGAGCGATATATTCGGGAACTGGCAAAATCCGAAGAAGAAACTGCCCGGGTAGCTGCCGAACTAGAGAGCAAAAACGAAGCTCTGGATATAGCGCTTCAGGAAGCACAGTCTGCCACGCAGCTAAAGTCGGAATTTTTGGCTAACATGAGCCACGAAATTAGAACGCCGATGAATGGAGTTATCGGCATGACCGGTTTGCTGCTCGATACTGAGTTGGAGGAAAACCAGCGAGATTTTGTCGAAACTATCCGCAATAGCGGGGAAGCGTTGCTGGAGATTATTAACGATATTTTAGACTTTTCTAAAATCGAGGCAAACAAGCTGGAGTTGGAAACTCAACCTTATAACCTTCGCGACTGTATAGAAGCTTGTTTGGATTTATTAGCTCCCGAAGCGGCAGAAAAGGGCATTGAGTTAGCCTACATTTTTGACGAAGAAACTCCCGAAACTCTGGTGGGCGATGCGACTCGGGTGCGACAAATTTTAGTCAATCTTCTGAGCAACGGGCTTAAATTTACCCAGGCAGGGGAAGTGGTAGTGACGATCGCCTCTCGGGAAATGTCGGAAGAAACGGACAGGGTGGAATCGGGGTTGTATGAAATTCATTTTGCTGTCAAGGATACCGGCATTGGCATTCCTCCAGAAGGAATGGAGCGATTGTTTTTGTCGTTTTCTCAAGTGGATGCTTCTACCACGCGAGAATATGGGGGCACTGGTTTGGGCTTGGCTATTAGCCAGCGCTTGTGCGAAATGATGGGGGGAAGGATGTGGGTCGAAAGTGGGGGTAATATAGCTGGATATCCTCCTGTTGGCTTTAAAGCCTCGGTCGGCGAATATCCCTGGAGCGAAGGCGGTTCTACTTTTCATTTTACTCTTGTTGCTCCCACTGCAGCGAGCAAACCCCAAGCTTTTTTGCTTCCTCAACCGTTATTGAGGGGTAAAAAAGTGTTAATTGTGGACGATAATGCCACTAATCGCTTAATTCTAAAGCTGCAAGCGCAGAAGTGGGAGATGACGAGCCTGGATGTAGCCAGCGGCAAGGAAGCTTTGGAGTTGCTCGCTCGCGGTGAATATCTCGATCTGGCAATTCTGGATATGCAGATGCCGGAGATGGATGGGCTTACTTTGGCTTCAGAAATCCGCAAGTATCGAGACCGTAACGCCCTGCCACTGGTGATGCTTACTTCTATGAGTTGTCCTACTGGGGACGCGAAGCTCAATTTTGCTGCTTGTTTGAATAAGCCGGTGAAGCCTTCTCAACTTCACGATGTCTTGATGGATACTTTTGCCCAACGTTTCCAGCGAGAGAGAATGAAGCCGACGGCTAAGGGCAATATTGATTCCGAGCTAGCCCTTCGCCTGCCTTTGCGGATTTTGATGGTTGAGGATAATGCGGTAAATCAAAAGGTGGCGCAGTCTATCTTGGGGCGCATGGGTTATCGCGCCGACGTGGCGGGTAATGGGGTGGAGGGCTTGGCCGCTCTGGAAAAAGTGGCTTACGATGTACTGTTGATGGACGTGCAGATGCCGGAAATGGGAGGGTTGGAAGCAACCCGGCGCATTCGCTCTAAATACGGAAAGGGACCGGATGCTAGACCTATTATTATTGCGATGACGGCGGGGGCGATGGAGGGCGATCGCGATCGCTGTCTGGAGGCGGGGATGAACGATTATATTAGCAAGCCGGTTAAAGTAGGATATTTACAAGATGCTCTCAAGCATTGGGGGGCGATCGTATCCGAGAGAACTGCAGCGTCCCCAACTTCTTCCGAACTCGCGCCTCCACCGCCCTCGACTCCTGTTAGTTTTCTTGGCGATCGTCGGGTTAATTTGGAAGTGCTGCGGCAAATGGAGGAAAACTTTCAGGGGCAGGGTGGTGCAGAATTGGTGAGGGAGTTGATCGATATCTTTTTTGAAGATACTCCCCAATTGTTGGCTAAGATGCGAGACGCCATAGCGGCAGGAAAGATAAATGAGATACAGCTAGCCGCTCATTCTCTTAAGGGTAACAGTCGTACTATGGGGGCTAATTTTATGGGGGAGCTTTGTGCGGAGTTGGAGCTAAAAGCTGAGGTGGATTCTTTGGATGGGGCCGAGAAATGTCTCGAAGAGTTGGAGCGAGAGTTTGAGAGCGTGCGAAGGGTGCTTGAGGGTTTTAAGGTTTGAGGGAGGGTTTTTCTGCTAATATTATCCTCGACCGAAGATTTTAACTGAAAATGAATCCTAATAATTCTAATTTGTCAAGTCACAGAGAAAAGTTTCCTGCTTTAGCTAATAAAGCTTATTTTAATTATGGCGGTCAGGGCCCCCTGCCTCAAGCAGCTTTGGATGCTATTTACAAATCTTTCCAAAAAATCCAAACTGACGGGCCTTTTTGTGGAAAAATCTGGCCTTTGGTACAGGAAGAAACTAATTTGACCCGAGAGGCGATCGCTTCTGAATTAAACGTCTCTCCAGAAACAATTACTCTGACGGAAGATGTGACCGTTGGCTGTAATATTGCTCTCTGGGGAATTGATTGGCAGCCGGGGGATAATGTTTTGCTCTCCGATTGCGAACATCCGGGAATTATTGCGGCAATTGGAGAAATTCAGCGCCGATTTAATCTAGAAGTTTCTGTTTTTCCTTTGATGGAAACTTTGAACGAAGGAGACCCGGTAGCTGCTATAGAAAAACATTTAAAACCTAATACTAAGTTATTAGCAATAAGTCATATTTTGTGGAATACGGGTCAAGTTTTGCCTCTGGCAGATATCGTAAAAGTATGCCACCAAAATGGAGAACGACCGGTTAAAGTATTAGTTGATGCGGCTCAATCTGTAGGGGTTTTGCCTCTGAATTTAGCAGAAACCGGAGTTGATTTTTATGCTTTTACCGGGCATAAATGGTTGTGCGGACCGGAGGGAGTGGGGGGGCTTTACGTCAGCCCAGAAGCTCGAAAAGATTTAAGCCCCACTTTTATCGGTTGGCGCGGAATAACTGTTAGTAAAAACGGTCAACCGACGGGATTTAAAACAGGCGGACAACGATATGAAATTGCTACTTCAGCGACTCCTTTATATAAGGGTTTGCAGGAGGCGATCGCCCTTCACCGTAGCTGGGGCACTGCTGAGGAACGTTACGAACAAATCAAACAATTAAGCGCCTATCTTTGGCAGGGTTTATCAGAAATAAATAACGTTAATTGCTTGCGAAAAACTCCGCCAGAAGCAGGATTAGTTTCCTTTACTTTAACTAACGGCAAACCCCATAAAGACCTAGTTGACTTTTTAGAAAGCCGGGGAATAATGGTGCGGACTATTCTCGATCCCGATTGCGTGAGGGCATCGGTTCATTATCTTACCTTAGAGTCGGAAATCGATCGATTAATTGCAGCAGTTAAAGAATATAGTTGAAAGTTTGTCCCTTTCGGACTAAAATTGAAGTAAACCGATGCAACCCTAATTTTGGGGTTGCATATCTAGTTGTTTAATGAGTTAAAAAAACCAATGGGAAGCGAAAGAATCGTTTTATTATCAAAAAGAGAAATAGAAAAGATGCGGCGGGCGGGGCGCGCGGCAGCAGCATTACTACACTATCTCGAACCTCATGTCAAGCCGGGAGTCACCACTGCGGAACTCGACGAGATAGCCGAAAGTTGGACGAAAGAACGGGGATACCGCAGCGCCCCTCTGGGGTATCACGGCTTTCCTAAGTCTATTTGCACCAGCGTTAATAACGTCATCTGTCACGGCATCCCCAATAAGAAACAGGTATTAAAGGACGGAGATATTATCAATATCGACGTAACGCCAGTGGTGGATGGCTATCACGGCGATACTTCCAAGACTTTTTTCGTGGGGGAACCATCTGCCGAGGCGAGGAAGTTAGTAGAGGTTACGGAGAAATGTCTTTATCAAGCTATTGAAGAAGTTAAACCGGGGAACCGGATCGGGGATCTGGGTGCTGCCATTCAGGAATGTGCCGAGCCCCAGGGTTTTTCCGTAGTGCGAGATTTTGTCGGTCACGGCGTGAGCAATGTTTTCCATACCGCCCCCCAGGTGCCCCACTTCGGCACTCGGGGAAAAGGCAAGCGCTTGCGACCTGGAATGGTGTTTACGATCGAACCGATGATTAACGAGGGAAGTTGGGAAGCTAAGGTGCTTGAGGATGAGTGGACGGCGATTACGGTGGATGGGGGCTTATCGGCACAGTTCGAGCATACTGTTGCGGTCACTCCAGATGGGGTTGAGATTTTGACCTTATACGAAGGAGACGACGTTTAAAGCGATGGGTTCGTAGTAATCGCGAAGAGCGATTCATCCATAAGCACCCGTGCCAAATTAATTAGACATATTGAACAGGCGAGACGCCTGTTCTACGAACAAATCTTTGTCTAAATATTTTTGCTTATAAATCGCTAAAGCGATTACTACGATCGAGCTAACAACTACAGCTCGATACCAATTAATTGAAAACTTCGTTTAATCTCTTTTGCTAAATCCGCTTTTTGCTGTAATTCGTACAATTCTACTGCTTTGAGATAAGCATTTCGCATTTCCAGAAAGTTAGCATATCCCTCCCCCGCTTCGATAAGATGAAACAAAACCCAGCCTAAATTATGATACGCTTCGGCATAACTTGGGTTTAATTTCACTGCCGCTTCCAGATAAGAACGCGCTTGCGATCGCTCCCCGCGATCGCCTAACAAACTACCCAAACGAAACAGACAAAAATCGTCCCCGAAACTGGAGTTATCCAAAGAAGTTCGATTCAACTTTTGTCGATAGATATCCATGGCGGCATCCTGCCTTCCCACCCGTTCGCAAGCAACGCCCAAATTCACAAAGGCCCACCAGGGAACTTCCTGTTGGCCGGTTGCCGTTTGTAAAAGAGCGATCGCTTCTTCCCATCTACCCCGACTCGCCAGCTTCCAACCCTTGTATCCCCAGGCAAAAGCGCTATCCGGTATTTGCTCTAGAAACTCTTCTATACACCTATCCGCATCGGGGGCGGTTTCACCGGCTAGGGCCTGGGCGATCGCTACGGTCAAACAAGGATAAAGCCATCGCTGCAATTCCAGATTATAATTGTTATTAAACTGCTTTAATTTAGTAATAGCCGGGCGAGTGGCGCGGATAGACTCTACCCACCGATTTTGCTTTACTAAAATCCAACCTTTTAAGCCCAATGCAAAACTAGAATTGCTATCTAATTCTAAAGCGCGATCGCAAGTTTTTTCTGCTTTTTCCCAATAGCCTAATTTAGCCAAAGCCCAAGCAAAATTAGCCTGTATCCAGGACTCATCCGGCGCTAAAAACGCTCCCCGCTGTAACAGAGAAAGTGCCTCTTCCCAGTTAGCTTGGCGAGCGCTTATTAACCCTAAAACGCCATAACTTCTACCGTCATTCGGCTGTAATTCAATAGCTTTATTAGCTGCCGATGCCGCTTGGCGATCGCTACCCTCAGACATAAGCAACATTGCCAGCTCCACCGCAGCCAAACCATTATTTGCTTCTCGCGCCAAACATTCCTCATAAGCAGAAATAGCCTCTACAATTTTTCCCGCTTTAACTAACTCTCGCCCCCGCCTCAAAGAAGGAGAAATAAACTCACCTTTTAAAGCATCAATTAACTCATCCGCGCTCTGAAAGCGTTCCTGGGCTTTCAACTTCATACCAGTTAAAACGATCTGTTCTATGTGGCGAGAAATTGACGGCATTATTTGTCGCGGTGGAACCAAAGTATCGCTCGTCATTCTAGCAGGAGAAGCCACAGGAATTACCCCGCTTAAAGCGTGATACATCGAGGCGCAAAAAGCATAAAAATCCGTACTGGGATGGCGCTTGCCGAAATGAGCGTATTGTTCTAAAGGGGCGTATCCGGGAGTTAACATGGCAGTCATTTTTTTCGTAATACCTGCCATAAATTCTCTGGCGGCCCCGAAGTCGATGAGAATTGCTTTGTCTTCGGAATTAATAATAATATTATCTGGTTTAATGTCTCGGTGTAATAAATTATTACTATGAACTACTTTTAGGGCATCTGCCACTTGCAGAAAATAATTTTTAACGCGATTTTCTGGCAATTGCCCCTCGGCTTTTAACATTCTAGAAAGAGGCTTTCCTTCGACAAAATCCATGACGAGATAGGCCGTGTTATTTTCTTCAAACCAGTCATAAACTCGGACAATATGAGGATGAGCGCATCGTTTTAAAGATTCTGCTTCTGTTTTAAATTTTTGGATTTGTTCCTCTCTAGCTTGTGCCGGCAGAGAATTGGCATAAATAATATTGGGGCCCTCTCTGGTAAACTTGTCCGGGCATAGTTCTTTAATGGCAACTTCCGCAGAAATGTCGGTATCGATCGCTTTGTAGGTGATGCCAAAACCGCCTTCGCCTAAAGTTTTTTCGACGATATATCTGCTCTGCTGAAGTTTAGTTCCAGGAGGGAGTTGATATCCCGGAGAAGATAAAATAGTTAGGGGAAAACTGCAGGCAGCACAAGTAATGGAAGTATCTAAGTTTTGAGCGCTGCATTTAGGACATTTGATAGGCATTTTTTTCGGGGAATAAATTGTTTTGGTGGTGCGGGAGCGGTTGTTTGTAGTAATCGCTAAAGCGATTCATACCTATAAATCGCTTTAGCGATTACTACAAATTTGAAATAATAAACGAATATTGCCGATGGTAATTTCGTCTCCTGAATTTAAAGTTTCTGGGGCGGTAATTTTCTGATATCCAGT
>CALKCV010000125.1 GCA_938083405.1 uncultured Microcoleaceae cyanobacterium
CTTGCTGTTGTTTTTTTTAGAAATTCCTACTCTGGGAAAGAATTTTTGGCGAGCTTTATTTGCTAGCGGGACTTTAAACGCTTTTTCTCTGACAATGTACGTCCGGGCTATCAAATATTACGATATCTCCCTCGTAACTCCCATAACTGCTTTTACCCCTTTATTTCTGCTGATAACTTCTCCTTTAATCGTAGGAGAATTTCCAGAAGTATTAGGGTTAGTTGGTGTGGTTTTAATTGTGGCTGGTTCGTATATTTTAAACCTGAAAGAAAAAGATAAAGGATATTTTGCGCCCTGGCGATCGCTTTTTACCAACCCCGGCTCCAGGTTGGCTTTATTAATAGCTTTTATCTGGAGCATTACTTCTAATATTGATAAAATCGGGGTGCAAAATTCATCGCCTATTTTTTGGCCGATGTGCGTGTATCTCTGGATTTCGATACTGCTCTTGCCCGTGGTTATTTTAAAATCGAGAAAGAATTTACCCCCATTCGGTCGGCGTTGGTTCAAGCTGGTAGCTAATGGTTTTTTAAATTCCCTGATGATAGGATGTCAGATGACTGCTTTAAGTTTAACTTTGGTTGCTTATGTAGTTTCGGTGAAACGAACCAGCGCCTTATTTAGCGTTATCTTTGGGAGTTTGATTTTGAAGGAGGAGGGCATTAAAGAAAAATTAGTCGGTTCGATTATTATGATAATTGGTGTTTTCTTTATTGCTTTGTCTTAATAAAGATGATTATGAATGAATTGTCGGAAAGATTGCTAGCTCATCTAAGGGAAGTAGCGCGCGATCGCGACCCTTATTTCGCTCCTTTGGGTCATTTGTCTGTGCGAGAATACATCCGCCAAAAATTCCAAGAATGGGGAGAGGTAGAAATAGATGAATTTGAGTTTAATGGTAAAAATCATCAAAATTTAATCTTAAATTTACCCCCGCTGAAAAACGAAGTTAACTCGCAAGAACGTAAATCTTTTCCCTTTTATTCATTATCTCCTACAAGCATCAAAAATTTCTTTTCTTCCAGTTCCTCAAAGAAAGAATTAGCTCCTATTTTGATTGGCGCCCATTACGACGCGGTCCCGGGTTCTCCTGGGGCGGATGACAATGCTACTGGTATTGCGGTTTTGTTAGAAATGGCGAGGGAATTTGCTGCCAAACCCCTAAAGTATCCCGTTAAATTAGTTGCCTTTGACCTCGAAGAAATGGGTTTTTTAGGTAGCGAGCATTATGCGGAAAAGTTGCTACAAGAACGACAAGAACTGCGCTTAATGATTTCTCTGGAAATGTTGGGTTATTGCGATAAGAGTCCGAATTCCCAAACTTATCCTACGGGACTAAAATACTTTTATCCAGATAGGGGCGATTTTATTGCTTTAATTAATAATTTTTCCGCTCTTTGGGATACGATCGCCATTGGCAATTCTATCCGCAAAAAAGGTACGGCTTGCGAATGGTTGCCCGTGCCAAATCGAGGTTTGCCGGTTCCCGATACTCGACGCAGCGACCACGTTCCTTTTTGGGATAGGGGGTATCGCGCTATAATGGTGACGGATACCGCTAATATGCGCAATCCAAACTATCATCAAGAAACCGATACTTTAGACACTTTGGATTTAGGTTTTTTGACTGGAGTTTGTCAGGGTTTAATCGCCGGTATTCGGACTTTATAATCGTATTTGTAAGGTTTAATAATAATGAAAAAAAGATTTGTCTATTTTGCTATTGGTGGCTTAATTGTTGCGGTTTTAGGAGCGGTTAAAATTAAGGCGATCGCTCCTAATAATTACCCCATTGCCACAACAAAAGAAACAACTTCCACTTGTCCGCAAAACAGCAATGCGCCGAAATTTTTAGTCTTTGCAGGAGGGGGCGATCGCAATAATAACGAAATTGCCCTGGAGAAAAACGTTCTCTACTTTCAACGCACCCTACAAAATATGGGATTTAATCCTTTATTTGCGGGCACATTTTTTGCTAATGGTAACAACGGAAGGGCAACTATTCGCTACTTAGACCCTTTGGGAAACCAACAATTTAAAGTTCCAGAAATTCCCTATCTGGAAGGGGAGGCTACCCGGCAGAATTTACGAAACTGGTTTGATGCAGCCGCAGAAAAAACTGTTAACAATCCCATCTTTTTCTATTTCACAGGTCACGGCCTTAAAAACGAAGAAGATTCTAATAATAATTCTATGCTTTTGTGGAGAAATAAAATAGTATCCGTGCGTTCTCTATCGCAAATGTTGGATAAATTACCTCCAGAAACTCCGGTAGTAACGATGATGGCTCAATGCTTTTCTGGTTCGTTTGCTAATATTATTTATCAGGGTGGCGACCCCAATAAACCCGTCGCGAACCGGAAGCGGTGCGGTTTTTTTGCTACTATTAAAACCTTGCCTTCCGTGGGCTGCACTCCAGAAGTAAACGAGGCAGATTATAAGGATTATAGTTCGAGTTTTTTTGCGGGTTTGAGCGGCATTAGTCGCACTGGGGCAAGGGTGGAATCGGCGGATTATGATGGGGATGGAAAAGTTAGTTATGCCGAAGCCCATGCCTTTGCTAAAGTTGACGAACAAACGATGGATTTGCCCGTGTCAACTTCCGAAGTTTGGTTGCAGGAAATGGCAGGGGAAAGCGGGACGACAAAAATCTGGAATGGAGCGATCGCTCCTTTATTATCCACCGCCCGCCCGCAACAGAAATATGTAGTTAATTTCCTCATAAATAGGTTTAACTTCGACCAGCAAAAATCCTACATTGAAAATAGGAGTAAGTTAGCTCCAGAAGTATTAGAAAATGAAGCAGAAAGAGCTTATGTCGCGAGGTTAGGAATGGAGTTAGTTAATATTGGCATGGAACGAGAAATTAGGGAGAGTTTTGATGGAGAAGCAAAGGCTATTCTGGATGGCTTAATTGAATGCGAGGGGGGTTCGTGGTAGGATAAGAAAAGTAGGTTGGGTGCTGCGATGTTGCATCCGCAACGCGGGGCGCGTTCGCGAAACTCAACAAGAGAGCGCTCGATATGGGGTAAATTAAATTACAATCAATGGACGATCGAGAAGAAACTAAACTGACACCAGAAGCAGAGAGGATACTCGGCAATCTTGTTAATATAAAGGATGAAATTATAGCCGATGCCATCCGAGACCGTGGCGGAGGACAAAGCCAGGTAAATCAATTAAGAACCGATTATCAAACTAAAAAGGTTAGTGAATTGGCAAATCTTGCTGCGGTAGGAGACACCGATGCTAAAACGGCAATTAAAATTCTCAAACAAGCGAGGAAAAAACGTGAAAAATATAGCGGTAGATGAATTTCCAATTGGCAATAATTTAATAGGAATATCAACAGTTGAATATAAAAAAGGAAGTGGCAAGGAACTATGCCTTGACAAAGTTCAATTAATCTTTCCAGAACAAACCATCGCCCTATTACCAGTTACGGATACCGACGAGATAGAAATTCAACAGCAAGCTACCACTGGTTCGTCGGCGGCAAATACTTCGAGATGGTCTGGAGAATTTATTGGTAAAAAATTAATGGCTGTCTGGGTATGCGAAAACCAGCAAGGTTATCGAGACCAAGTAATTTTTGCCTTTGAAAATCTCCGACCTAGTATTGCTTTTATTGTGGAATGTTCGTCAATTTTAGCATTCCGTTACGAGCAAATATATCGCCAAATACCAGAAGCAAATTTGGAACGACAGGCTATATCGCCAGTTTAAAACGAGGAGTTATGGGCAGCGATCGCTGCTAAGGTATTTGGAATTAATAAACCCGGTTTTTTCAAA
>CALKCV010000126.1 GCA_938083405.1 uncultured Microcoleaceae cyanobacterium
GTGGCCGATTATAAGACTCGGAAACCAAGACTGTCTTTGATTCAAGTCTCGGACGATGCAGAAGATTTGAGTGGCGATCGCGTTTACATTTTCGACGTTATCGATTCACCAGAAATTGCTAATATTTTTATCGAAAAAATAATGGCCAACGAGGGCATAGAAAAAGTTTTTCATAATGCTAAATATGACCTAAACTTTTTAGGTAAAAAAAGTGCTAAAAATATTACTTGTACTTTGGAAATCGCTAAAAAACTACCTTACTATCTCTTGCCGTTACCCAATCGAACTCTGAAAACTTTAGCAACTAAATTTGGCAATTTTCCCGATATTAGCAAAGAACAACAGGGGAGCGACTGGGGGCAACGTCCTTTAAGCGACAAACAGTTAGAATATGCGAAAATGGATCCGGTTTATGTGGCAAAAATACACGGATGTTTGTTAGAAATTGTCGGCAAAAATAAGTCCGATCCAGCTACTGAAGATTTAAGCAAGCTTACTCAAAGATATCGGGAAATTGAGAATCAATGGAAGCTATTAGATTCGGAGAAAAAAGAACTAGAAGAACGGATTAAAAAGGCAATGTTGGCGCAGGAGATTGCGGAAACTGGGGCTTGTAAATTATCGAGTTCCGAACGAACTTCTAAGAAGATAGCTTTCGCAAAATTGGCAAGTTTAGTAACGAGTATGGGGTTAGATTTTGATTTTCCCGTGACTCTAACTCAGAAGCTACAAAAAGAGTTAGGAGATGTAATGACAGAATTGCCAGTGGAGGTGGAAAAAACAGCTAGTTGGCGCTTGACCTTTAAGCCATTGTCTGATAGTTCTCCAGAAGAGTAATTTAGGGAAGTCCAAAAATTCTTTTCTCCAAGAAGACAATCCTATCGTTGCGTGCTGGTTCGCTTTTTTTGCGTACCAGCGGAGGCGATCGCCTGCTGATACTCATACTCGGAACGAGTACTCAGGGTCAATTGAACTATGGGGCGATCGCTCAAACGACGAGGAGGAAAGGCTAGACTAAAAAGCGAGTATATCCTACTATAAAAAAATGGACGAGTAAATTAGAAACTGCAAAGGAGGACAAGACCACGATGATGAAAGCTAAAGATATTATGACTGCGGATGTAGTAACAATTCGTGGTTCCGCCACCGTGGCAGAGGCGACTAAGAAAATGAACGAGCTGTGCCTGCGCGCGTTAATAGTCGATCGCCGCACCGATGGGGATGCCTACGGTATTGTCACCGAGACGGATATTGTTTACAAAGTAGCTGCTTATGGGAAAGATCCCAAAACCGTGCGGGTTTACGAGATTATGAACAAACCTTGCATCGTGGTTAATCCAGATCTGGGAGTGGAATATGTAGCGCGGTTGTTTGCCAATACTCGCATTCATCGCGCCCCAGTGATTGATGGTAAACTGGTGGGGATTATCTCGATAACGGACATTTTAAGCAAGAGCGACTTTGTAGAGAAGCCGAAAGGTCTTCTACTGGAGGATGAAATTGAGAAGGCGATCGAGGAGGCGAGGAGTATTTGTGCGGAAAAAGGCTCTAGTTCCCGCGACTGTGCTGCTGCCTGGGATATTGTAGAGGAGTTGCAAGCGGAAGCTGCTCACCAGAAGGCAGAACGAATTGAGAAAACTGCTTTTGAGGAGTATTGCGAAGAAAATCCAGAGGCCGCAGAGGCTCGGGTGTACGATACCTAATATTAATTAATAATTAATAATTAATAATTAATTATTTGGTTAGAAGCTAGCAATCCTTAACTTGACTTGCATTGCCATCCTGCCCCTCTTTTTTTATAGCCATTGAGGCTGTTTGTAGTAATCGCTTTAGGGATTAAAATCTATAAATCGCTAAAGCGATTACTACAAGAGGGATTTAGGCGATCGCCTAGAAACCGGGTTTTTTCAAAAAACCCGGTTTCGTGAGTTCCAAGAATGCACCCTCAAACCCCAACCCAACATAGCGAAAGTTTAAGTTTTTATTAAAAATAAATCGCTTTTGGCAAATCTAATGGTACGATCGACCGACTGTTTCATAAGCGAAAAAAGAAAAGAACGCCATGAGCAAAACTACTAATATAAACCATCAAATAGTAATCGTTGGTGGGGGCGCTGCGGGGATCTCGACGGCGGCGCAACTGTTGAAAAAAGATAAATCTCTGGATATAGCGATCGTCGAACCGTCGGAGAAACATTACTATCAACCGGGTTGGACCTTGGTAGGCGGTGGCGTCTTTACTCCAGAACAAACAACCAGGGAGGAAAAATACTTTATCCCCGAGGGCGCAAGCTGGATTAAAGATTATGTCAGCAATATCGATCCAGATAATAACACCGTTACGACCGAAGACGGACTGGAGATAAAATATAACTATTTAGTCGTCTGTCCGGGCATTCAACTCGACTGGCATTTAATCAAAGGACTGCCAGAAGCGCTAGGTAAAGGAGGAGTGACTAGCAATTATTCTTTGAAAACGGCTACTTACACTTGGGAATTGATTCAAAATTTCCAGGGGGGCAATGCTATTTTCACCTATCCCGGTACGCCGATAAAATGTGCGGGGGCTCCTCAAAAAATTATGTATCTGGCAGAAGATTACTTCCGCAATAAAAGCGGTGTCAGGAATGAGACTAATGTGATTTATTGCAACGCTGGTGGTTCTATCTTTGGAGTTCCTGCTTATGCAGAAAGTCTCAACGAGATCGTAGCAGATCGGGGTATTGATGCGAAGCACAAACACAATCTAAAAGAGATTAAAGCGGATACGAAAGAGGCAATTTTTGACGTTACGACTGAGGATGGAGTGCAGGAATTAACTCTCAAATACGAGATGATTCACGTCACCCCGCCGATGAGCGCCCCGGACTTTCTGAAAAATAGTCCTTTAGCGGTTCCAGATTCTCCCGGAGGTTGGGTGGATGTGGATAAATATACGGCACAACATAAGCGCTATGCCAATGTTTTTAGTTTGGGGGATGCCTCTTCTTTACCTACTTCTAAAACTGCGGCTGCTATTCGCAAGGAAGCACCAGTGGTAGTAGAGAATTTACTCAAGGTAATGAAGTCTCAGCAGGCGAATGCTAAATATGACGGTTATGCTTGTTGTCCGTTAGTTACCGGTTACGATAAGACTATTATGGCCGAGTTCGATTATGGGAAGAAACCAACTCCGAGTTTCCCTATAGATCAGACTAAGGAACATTGGAGTATGTGGTTTGTGAAGAAGCACGTTTTGCCTTGGTTGTATTGGAATCGGATGTTGCAAGGGGAGCCTTTTGAGGCGGAAAAATTGAGGGCTTTACATAGTAAGTAATTAATAATTAATAATTAATAATTAATAATTAATTATTGTGTTACTGTTAGCCAATTTTTCCAGGCTAACTCACGGGCCAGAAACCGGGTTTTTTGCAAAAACCCGGTTTCTTAAATCTCAATTCGCATTCCCAAACCAGTTTTCCCACCGCCCGTAGTAGGTAGAGATTAGTTGGGCGGTAAGTGCGATCGCAAAGCCTGGATATTCGCTCTCCCAGAAACCCGGTTTTTAATAAAAACCGGGTTTCTTAATTTTGCCCTCGTCCTCTTCTGACTAAAAAAGGCGATCTAAAGATGAATTTAAAACTAGATGAAATCCAGA
>CALKCV010000127.1 GCA_938083405.1 uncultured Microcoleaceae cyanobacterium
ACCTAATTCTTGTGTTTTTACCTTCAGGATAAGTTCTGCGATTTAATACTTTCAAATCGCTTTATCCAGAAAGCTTTTTGCGGTTCCAAACTTGACTTTTTTTAGTTTTGAATTAAGATGCAGTCAGGCTCCTATAGTTCCCTTTTTTTCCCTGTTTGTTTGATTAGTTAAATTGATTTTTTAGAGTAGAATCGCGCCGATGGAGTGCTAACAATTAATTGTCAAGTTCGATCGCTAGATTTGAGCAATGGTAAATTGACACGAGAAAAGAGATAAATTCTACTGCGATCTATTGATTCTGTAGGCGGTCTATCTCTGGAATGGAACTTACTCCCCATCGAGATATTTTTGTAGCTGCAGTTGCAATCTTTGACGGGCTCTGGCAATTCGCGACTTGACAGTTCCGAGAGAAACACCTGTTATTTCGGCAATTTCTTCGTAGGCCAAGCCGTCTATTTCTCTTAAAACTATGGTCGTGCGGAAGACTTCTGGCAATTCAGCGATCGCCTCGCGGAGTCGGTCGTAGAACTCTCTTGTTGTCAAGTCTTCATCGGGACCTGGCCCGTCTGCTGCAATTTCCCAATCCATTTGTCCATCGTGAAGGATGCGGGGTGCATCCAGAGACAGTGCGGGTCTTACCCGTTTGCGCTTGCGCAACTCATCGTAAAACAGATTAGTAGTTATGCGGCTCAACCAACTTCTAAATTTAGCTGCTTCCTGGAGACGTGCAATATTGCGGTAAACTCTAATCCAGACTTCCTGAGCCAGATCGGCTCTATCTTGCCAGTCGGGGGCTAAGTGGTAGAGAATTTTATTCACATGAGGCTGATATCGACGCAGCAGTTCTGCAAATGCAGCTCGATCTGGGCGATCGCCTTCCTGGCATCGCAAAATCAGATCGTGGTTAGAAAGTTTGTTTGGTGGCAATTCCACTGTAGGAGCGCTTGCCTCCACTGAAGACCAGGCTATTGATATAAATTGACTCATGGCGAATAAGGAATTTGTAGCATTCCTTTTACAAGGACGAGGTTTTGGCAACCTCGGTTCCTGTTGAGATTTTAAAAAGTTTTGCCGTCCTTTTGTTTCTCTTCCTCTTCGCAGGCCCCAATACTCACCCAACTGCTAGAACCGTCGGCCCAATGTTCTTTTTTCCAAATGGGGGCATTGTGTTTGAGGGTGTCGATGCCGTAGCGACAGGCATCGAAGGCCTCGGAACGGTGGGGACTACCTACGGCGATCGAGACGCTAATTTCTCCTATCTCCAGCCGTCCTATTCGATGGTGGATAACTACTCGATTAACGTCCGGCCAGCGATCGCGAATATCCGCAGCGATTTGCTGGAAAACACGCAGGGCCATGGGCTGATAGGCTTGATATTCCAGTGCAATTACGGGCTTACCGTCGGTGCGATCGCGTACCATACCGTTCATCACTACCACGGCCCCATTAGCAGGTTCGTCTGCCAGAGCATATATTTCTTCAATAGAAAGGGGCGCTATGGTAATGGCAAAACTGTCTTTGGTGTTGGTTTTTTCGGGAGAAGTTAAAGAAAATGTTTGGTTTGAATTCATTGTTTTTCAAATGGGGAAGATTGCGCAAATAATTTAACAGAATATAGCAATTAGTGCAGGGGTTATGAAAAATTAGGGGGCAAGAAACCGGGTTTCTCAAAGAAACCCGGTTTCTGAGATACCGTGCAATTATTAACCCTTATTCGCCGCCCTGACGAAACGTCCGACAATAATTAATTATGAATTATTAATTATTAATTACTTATTATTTTTGCCGCTACCTAAAAGATACAACAAAGCCATGCGCGAAGCAATACCACTGGTGACTTGCTGAGAAATCAAACTAAAATCGGGGTCGTCCATCAGATCGGAACTAATTTCTACTCCGCGATTTACCGGACCTGGATGTAGAATCTTAACTTGGGGTTTGCAGGTTTTCAAGCGCTCTCTGGTAATTCCAAATAATTTATGATATTCCCTCAAACTAGGGAGCAAGCTATCGGTCATTCGTTCTTTTTGCAAGCGCAAAGTCATTACAAAGTCTGCATTTTCTAAAGCAGGTTCTACATTCCAATGTAAAAATAATTTACCCGGTCTGTCTTTGCCTTGTTCGGCAAATAATTCTGGCAGTAAAGTCGGGGGGCCTGCGAGGTGCAATTCCGCGCCAGTAGCAGTCAAACTCCAAATATTAGAACGGGCAACCCGCGAATGTAAAATATCGCCGACGATCGCTATTTTTTTACCTTCTAGGAGTTCGATGCGGGGACGGTCTGGGTCTATTAAGCGACAAATAGTAAATAAGTCTAATAAAGCTTGGGAAGGATGTTGGTGTTGGCCGTCGCCGGCGTTGAGAATGCGGACGGAAGAACCGCTAGAGTCTAAAGAAGAGGCGATCGACGCGACTACCCCGGCCTGTCGGTGACGAATTACCATCATGTCAGTGCCCATGGCTAGATAAGTTTTGGCCGTATCTAAAATAGTTTCTCCTTTAGTTAAAGAAGAACTCCCAGGAGAAAAATTCAAGGTATCGGCCGAGAGTCGTTTGGCTGCTAATTCAAAACTATTACGAGTGCGAGTGGAGGGTTCAAAAAATAAATTCGCCACTACTAAACCTTGCAATGCGGGTACTTTCTTCATCCGCCGCCCGAGAACTTCTTGAAAACTGGCGGCGGTTTGCAAAACTATATCGTATTCATCGGCGGTGAAGTCGGCAAGAGAGAGAATATGGCGACGAGTCCAGGTTGCATTGGGCATGAGTTTTTAGATCGATTAACAATTAACAATTAACAATTAACAATTGAAGAACTGGTGTGAAAGCCCTGGTATGACTGACATTTCCCTTTTCTCCCTCTTCTTCTTACCTTCTTTTTCCTTGCTGTGTTGCGATTAACTGTCGAACGAAAGTTTGATGCTCGGCCGAATTGATTCCTGCTTGCAAGACTGCCAAGACTTGCTGCATATTTCCTTGGAGCATAGCTGCAACATCTAAGCGCAATTCGGGAAATACCAGAGAGCAAATCGTCCCTTGTTGGTTCGGCATTAAGGAAATATAATCGCCATCCTGCAAGCTAAACCAATCAATTTTTTGGTTAAAAACCTGCCAAACAATATATTCCTGGATGCCACTGCGCCGATAGGCGCGTTTTTTATCGCCTAAATCGATCGCGGCACTACTGGCAGCAATTTCTACTACCAATTCGGGGGAACCCTCCAGGTATCCGTCGTCGCTGAGGGTGGATCGCCCGCCGCTTTCGGCGTTAATTAGTAACACGCCATCGGGCTGCACTTCGTTGTCGATGTCCAAGCGGAGCGTTGGCTCGATGCCCATTTGCAACTGGGGCGTGGCAATTTCATAAAGTCCCAACCAAGTAATTAGATGTCCGTGGGGTTTGGCGTGGGTTGTAAAACGTAAGGGGGATGCCATATAAACAACTCCTTCAATTAATTCGGCTTTCTTAACTTCTGGCATAGCATGATAACGGCGCTCGAATTCTTGGCGAGTCAAGCGATCGCCATTTTCTAAGGGCGGCAACTTTTGGGAGGGGGTTTCCCGAGAGGTCATGGTGGACTTAGCTGTCGAAGATGTCATAATCAGAGCCTCAGCGAACTAGATTTTATAACATTTTAATAGACCTCAGAGTTTTCGTAGTAATCGCTAATCGCTAATTATCTATATCAATCGCGGAGCGCGATTACTACGAACGGTATTAGGAAATAAAATCGGATTTCCAAATATTAACCGCTCGCTTCGCCAAATACTCTTGACGTCTGGCTAAAGTATCCGGCGTCCATTCCTCAGCTACAATATTCTGCGTTAACTTATAAACGCTCTGTTGATAAATTGCCTGCTTGTTGCAATAGATATCGTTTCCAATTTCACGGTTGAGACTCGGTTCCAACGGCGTTAGATTTCCGAGGCGATAAACCATCTGTTCCACTTGAGAATCGGTAAAATCTTGTTGCCAGGAAGCGCTGGGACTTTCGGGCAAAATATGCTCGATGGAAAAACTATCTTCGTTAACATCTATCCCCGAGGCATCTCTCTCTAGCTGGCAAATAATGTATCGTACCAGTTTCTTCTTTTGTCCTTTTGTGGGAATTGAGAGCAAGGAAAAGTCTTGTGAAAATTTATCGTCGGCAACGTAAAGGGAACGCATCTTCTCGAAAACCTGCCTGGGATGGGTTATCTCCCCCGAGATAATGGCGATCGCTATCCGACTGTAAATGGTTTCTAACTGGTTGGGGTTGAGACTGCTAACAACTGTATAGCGGAAGCTAATTGCGCAAACGAGTTTTAATAAGCGAGTAAAATTTTCGGGGGAAAACTGCCGATAGGCCGCAAATAGAGTTGGATAAGCTTGCTTGACTCGAAAAAGGGTCAGTTGGCGGATATAGGTTTTATTTTCTGGAGTATCGTTCCAAAACTCATCGTTCGAGTTGCTCAATGCAATAAATAAACTGCTGTAATCTTCGAGTCCGTCGAGCAAATCGAATGCTTGTTGAGCATCTTTTACCGATTGGCGAACTAGCTTAAACAGGCGATTGCGTCTTACTTGAGTCCGTTTTAGACTGAGATAGTAACGAAGAAATTCGGGAAACTTCTCCATCCGAACTGTATTAATAATTCTTCTCCACTGCCGCTGCGCTTCGTTTAAATCGTCCGGTCCTTGAAATAGAGAAAATAAATAGTTTTTCAGTAAATCTGTGGAACTCAGTTCTATGCCTCTAGCGTTGAGAGTCTCAAAAACGGTATAAGCATTCAATTCATCTTCAACATTGATTTGAATAAAAAGCAGTCTGCTAGCAATAGTATCTGTCAGGATTTCCGCTAATTTTTCCCCGGATGTGATGACGTTATCCAGTTCGTCTATCTTTTGAGAAAAGTATTGAAAAGATTCCCAGAGAAGTTGCTCAGACTTGGAAAGAGAACGAACATTTAATGGTTTCCTAAAATTAATCAAATTCCCTTGATAAAAATCGTTATTGTTTTCGTTTAACAGCAGTTTGCTGGAATCACGAAGGGAACGAGGGTCGCTATAGCTCAGATAATTTCCCTTTAAAATTTCTTGTCGCTTTTTATTCTCTTCTGGTTCTTGTTGTCTCTCTACCAGTTGTTTAATTTTTTCAATAACAGCAATGGCGATAATACTCAGAGTTGCCAATCGTTGTTGCCCGTCAATAATGGTAAACTCTTTATCCGAAGTGTTGGAATTTTGCAAAACCAACGCTCCCATGTAGTGACTGGAGTTTGGGTTATCGTGAAGTACGAGAATATCTTGCCAGAGGTCTTCCCAATTTTCCTCCGTCCAAGAGTAGTCCCGCTGAAAAGGTGGAACTCGGTAAATCTTGCCATTAGCGATGAGGTCGCCAAAGTTTGTGGTACGAGTATCTAATAAGTTAATTCGAGCCATAATCGGATAAATAGACTGTTGATAATTGCCAATAACCCAATTGGGAAAATGTTAATTGTTAATTATTAATTGTTAATTATTATGAAATACCCAACGCTCTAAATGCAGCCCAGAATAGCAAAATCGAAACCACGCTCATCATACCAATTAAATGGTCTAACTCCTCAAACATTCGAGACAACTTAACTTTCACGCTCTTAAAAATAAACCAATAAGCCAACCAACCAATAGCAATAACCACCAAAGCCTTGATAACATTCTTCAGGTTATACGCATCGTAGTAAAGCACGTTGGCAGCAAACAGCCCCCCTAGCAATAACCCTACTCCCAGCCAAAACCCCAATCTTAACCCCTCTCCTTCCTCCCTTTTACCGTGGGGCAAGAAGATAAACTTAGCAAAGGAGATAGCAGTGCCCACCGCCACCAAATTCATCGCGAGATCCTGCCAGGGCAACAGATTTTTCATCGTCAAGACCTTCGCCCCAAAACCAGACAACAGCGGAAAACCAGAGATAGAAAACCCAGCGATCGCCAAGGCAACCCAAAGCGAGCGATCGATCCGTTGGTGTTGCAACTCCTTAAAATTTCGACTCGGCAAAGCACCCGCCAGCATAAAAAGCGACGATTTCACCAACCCATGAGTCAGGGCATAAAAGCCACCCACCACCGGCGCGGCGAGGATAAAACCTAACTGAGAAACCGTGTGAAAAGCCAACATCCGCTTGGCATCCTTTTCAAAAACGGCATAAGAAACTCCCAAAACAGCCGTTCCTATGCCAAAAATCCGAACTATGGGATCGATACCATCTACTATTAAAGCGCAACGGAGCAACGGAAAGATGCCAGCTTTCACCACAACCCCGGACAGCATGGCAGAAACGGGGGTTTCCGATTCTGAGTGGGTCAGCGGCAACCACAACCCGGACACAAATACCCCCCCCTTGGTCAACAGTCCCATAAAGATCAGGGCCAGTGCCTCTGGTGGGGAACCTTCCAAACCCTGAAAACTAAAGGAATGATGGGTTTGATATACTAGCACTGCCCCTACTAGATAAAACAGCATTGCTATGTTGCTGATAAAGAGATAACGCAAAGAAACCCAAATCGAGCGATCGCTTTTCGGATAAGCAACCAAAAGAGAACTCGCAATTCCGCTTACTTCTAACGCTACATATACACTAATAAAATCCGTACTAATAAATGCCGCATTGAGACTCCCATGCAGAATTACCATCTGCCCGTAAAAAAAAGCAGTCTTCTCAGTTTGCCAGGAGTAGAGGATAACTGCCGCCGTCACCAACGCATTTGTCAAGATAAAATAGCCGCTCAATTCATCGACATATAATGTCACGCCAAAACTATCTAGTAATTTCAGCGACAGCGGCAAGCAAAAAAATAGATTCAATCCATATCCAAAAGAGGCAATGGCGACCAACATCGCCAGATAGCGATCGAGTTTTGGGCATATAAAAATGGTGAATCCCGCTAAAAATGGCAGAACGACCCAAGCGATAGTAATCGTATTCATAGTGTATTATTTTTTTCGACCTCGTTAAAAAAGATACTTCACAACAACCCCCGATAGCGAATAAAAAGCAAAATAACCGCCCACGAACCCAATGCCACCTTGATCGCCACCAGAATATTGAGCAAAGGAATAACACCACCGCTAACCAAATCGCCTAACTGCCCGTGGGGGAACTCTATTCCTACCAGAGTAATCCCTGCCAAAGCGATAAAAATTAAAACCGAAATCTTCTCCCAAGTAGCAGCATTCCAGCGCTTGTAGAGGGAATATATCAACTCCATCGAGGAAGTAATCGCCACCAGACCGATGGCAGTACCCCCGGCGACCCCCGCAGCAAAACCGCCGCCGGGGCTCAGATGCCCGCGAATCGCTAATTCTATGCCCACTAATGCGGAAATGGTCGCCCCCAGACGGGCCAAGACGATGGATGGGCGATCGCTAAACTGATAAATTTGACAGGAAGGCTTTTCGTTGGCAAGCAGAAATTTGACTCCCAAGATAGAAATCGTAAACACCACCACTTCAAAGATCGTATCGTACAAGCGGTTGCGAAAAATAATCCCCGATACCGCATTGGGAACTCCGCTATCCCTTACAACTGCTTCGACGGCGCTCAATTGCGATGAGTCTATTCCTAGGGAATTAGAAGTGAAAAGAACCTTGACGTACAATGCTATCCCCGCCAGAAGATAAATCCATTTCATTAATGCTGCTCCGATTTAGTTGCTAAGGTGTTTAGATATTTTATCGCTGTCCCCGATGGCACTTCTCCTTGGAGGATTTCGTAGAGACGCTCGATCCTAGTAGTTGTCTGATAAGATTGGGTTTCCTTCTCCTGGGTTGCCCCCGATAATGGTTCCGAAAGGGTTGCGGATGCAACGGAGAGCTTTTCTCCTCTCTCCGGTTTTACGCAGATGGCATGAATCTCTCGCTCCATTAGCGCCAGGTGCAAAGCCTCTTTATCCTGGTAAGGAACTACTTCCAGACGCAGATACCGCTTGCTAAAAATCCTTCGCAACTGCTGGAGTTGCTTTCCAAAGGGGCGATCCTCCTTGGTATTGTTTGCATCATTTTCCAAAGCACCGAGGCGCACTACCATTGACGAACGAACCGCCACCACATAGAGCGTAATCGCCAGCAAAGTTCCCATCAAGGCTTCCGTCAATGCCACATCCGCCGCTCCCAAAAGTGCATATACCAATGCGGATATCGCCCCCAATATTCCTCGAATAATCAGGGCGCGGTAAGGATTGGTTTGAAGTACCAACATAACAGCACTCACTGGCAGCAAGGCAACGATGATATAAACATAAATTTCAATCATGCTTCCTCCTCTTTATTAGAGCAATAGGCCAACACGTAACCCAACATCGTATTCCAAATTCCCAAGGAAATAAAGGCCAGAACTAGCAACGGCCATTCCCTGGGGAGTTTCAGAAGCAGTCCGAAAGCGATCGCCATGGACCCGAGAGTATCTGCCACCGAAAGGCTGTGGAGCTTGAATAACACCGATCGCCTCCGCAGCAAATGGGAAGTTCCCCAAAACCAGAAGGCAATGCCCAAAGCGATACAACCATTAGCTAATACATCCATCATAATTCGTCCAGTCTTTTGAGTATGTGTGCTAACAACATAAAACCCGCGTTACCTACGCTTAAAATCAGCACTCCCACCACACCAATCATCCAATCATCGCGCAGGACAGACACTACTAAAATCATCATTGATGTCTTAGTAGCGATACTGGCAAAAGCCAACATATCTTCCCAGATATTATCATCTTTTAATGCTGTATAGATTGGTATCAGCAGGGCGAGAATCATCGCAATTAAGATCGAGTTATTTATTATACTCATTCCTTTCTTCCCCTTCGCACTCGATGTACTTCATACCAGCCCATTTCGCGATGGGTTAAAACAATATTTTCGGGTGTCTTCGAGCCAAAGTCAAGTTCGTATTGAGCTCGATCGCGATATTTCAAAACAATAGTTTTCGGCGTAAAGGTAATTAGAAATATATCTAAAAAGATCAAACCTTGCGATCGCCGAGGTGGCACTCGTTCCATGACGACATCTTCTTCGT
>CALKCV010000128.1 GCA_938083405.1 uncultured Microcoleaceae cyanobacterium
GAGAGCGACTCAGAAAATCGTCCAGTACGAGAAACTTGCACCCCCATCGCCCCTTTTTACTCCCGAAACCGCTTAAGATTCGGGTCTTTCTTTCTTGCTTGTTTTGGTATTATTAAAATAGTTTTGGAATAACTGACCGGGGTGGGATATCTCCCTCCCATCCCGCTCTCCTCCAGGGTACAATTTTGCATTCGGGGGGTAGGGGTCGAAAAATCGTATCTAATACCTTCAATCGTTGCTATACTCTTACTCTCAAATAAACGGAAGATAAGAATAATTGCTGTCAATCCGTATTTTTGCATAATTGAAATGCATCCGTTAACGCTTCGCTCTTTTGCCTCTGCTAGGGATTTATTTATCGGGTGCATCTCAGTTTTGAAGAAAGCCAAGAACTAAACGCTAATTGTCAGTGGTTAGTTACCAAACTAACAACTAACAAAAAGAATTAATTTTTGGGTTTCTTTTACAAATATGAGATGCGCCCTATTTATCGCTCTAATTGCTCTAAAAAAAATTGAAAAAATCAATCATGAAATTAGGTAGTTTTTCTTCGGAAGATACAAGGAATAACAAAAAAGCGATCGCCTCGCAAGAGCCAAAACTTATTAGGGAAAAAACCACAGAATCTACTACCACTTACAACAAGAACGCGAACCAGAAAATACAAGGAAACGACACTTGGAAAATATTGCTAGCTGACAAAGACGAGCAATTTCATAAAAGCGCCCTAAAAGTGTTAAGAGATGTTACCATCCAAGGCCGAGGTTTAAGCATCTTGTCGGCTTTTTCTCCCCTAGAAGCAGAAGCATTAATAGCAAATAATTCAGATACAGCATTAATTTTACTAGAAATAAACCAAGAAACAAATAACTCCGGCCTGGAACTGGCTGCTTTTATTCGCGAGGAGTTAAACCAACGGTTAACCAGAATAATTTTCCTCACCGAAAAAGCCGAAGAAGAGCCAGAACAGGCGACAATTATCGACTTAGAAGTAGATGATTATCAAATCAAAAACCAACTGAGCGAAGTTAAATTATTAACCATAGTAGTAAGAGCCATAAGAGCTTATAGCGCTTTAGCTAGTTTAGACGCAATCCCCAAACACCTAGCTAATTTTCCCGATTTAAGCAAAATAGAAAGTCCCAAAACTTTGCTAGAAATAATCGAGGGCGAAGGGGCAAATAATGGAAGTTTAGAAGAGATATTTAACAATCTTTACGAATCGTTTTTTATTGTCAACAAACAAGGTAAAGTTCTCTTAGCTAATACGGCAACAGCCCAAATATTTGGTAAGTCGATGTCGGCACTATTAGATAAAGATTTTGGAGTGCCGATAATAATAGGAGAAAAGACGCAAATAGACATCATTCGCTCTGGGGGAGAGGTGGTAGTGGTGGAGATGAGCGCTGCGGAAAGTCAGTGGCAGGGAGAATCGGTTTATGTAGTATCTTTGCGGGAGTTGAGCAAGTGGCGAGGGGGAGAAACGACCCTAAAGCAAAGCCACAAAATGATGGAAGCAATAATCGACAGTCCTAGTTCTGGCATGGTCTATATTTACGATCTAGCAGAGCGAGGTAATATTTACAGCAACGGTCAATTAGGGGAGATACTGGGCTATACTTCAGAAGAAATTACAGCAATAGGTTCGCAATGGCAAGCTAAACTTGTTTGCCCGGAAGATGCGAATATTTTCAAGAAACACTTCAGCCGCTATGGAAGTCTTAGCGATCGCGAAGTCCTAGAAGTAGAATATCGACTCAAACATAAAGACGGTTCCTGGCGCTGGTTTTATCGCCGCGATGCGATCTTTAATACAACTCCAGATGGCCGGCCCAAACAAATTATCGGCGCGGTAACGGATGTCACCAGCAGCAAGCTGGCCCAAAAGCTGCTACAGGAAAGGGCAGCGGAGTTGGAGATGCGAATAGAAGAGCGAACGGCCCTACTACAAAGCAGCAACAAAATGCTGATAGAAGAAATTCGGGTGCGAAAACAAGCGGAAGTAGAACTGCGCGATCGCGAAGAAAAACTGCGCCAAATAACAGAAAACATTCGCGAAGTCTTCTATATCTTCGACCTGCAAGAAAAGCGATTTCTCTACGTCAGCCCCGCCTTCGAGGATATCTGGGGGCAACCTTGCGATCTTCTCTACCAAAACCCGGCTAACTGGTTAGAAGCCGTCCATCCAGAAGACCGCGATCGCTTACCGGAAATAGCGCTCCGAGACCTCCTGGAGGGCAACTTCGAGGGGGAATATCGCATCGTCCGAGAAGACGGAGATATCCGCTGGATACGCAGTCGCGGCTTCCCCATTAGAAACGCCGTGGGGAAAGTTTATCGGTTTGCCGGCATCGCCGAGGATATAACGGAGCGCAAACGAGCCGAAACTGCCCTAATGAAACTAAACCAAGAACTAGAAACCAGAGTAGAAAACCGGACCATGGCATTAAGCAACCTCAACCGGCAGCTACAAGTAGAAATCGAACAACGCCGCAGGATCGAAGGAACCTTAAGAGAGCAAGAACAGTTCTGGCGCGGCATCTGGTACGGAATGGACCAGGTACTTTTGGTATTGGACGTATTGGATAGCGGCGAGTTTCGCTACGCTGCGAGCAACCCGGCTTTCGAGCGAGCCAGTTTCCTACCCTGGGAAACGATGGTAGGGCGAACCGTTACGGAAGTATTAACTCCCGAGATGGCGGGGGTTTGGTCGAAACACTATCTCGATTGTATCGCAGCGCTTGAGACTATTTACGTTCAGGAGCGTTTTATTTTTGAAGGAGTCGAGACTTGGTGGCTGACTGCCATAAGTCCCTTGTGGAACGAAGACAACTCCAGAATAATTTCCCTCATAGCTTCGGCTACCGACATCAGCGATCGCGTCCGGGCCGAAGAAACAATTCAGATTTACAGAAAAATTGTTTCTTCTTCTCAGGAAGCCATGGCCTTTCTGGATACCAATTACATTTATCGGGCAGTCAACCGAGCCTACGCCCAGAGAGTGGGTTTGCCCTCAGAATATCTCGTCGGTCGAACTGTGGCCGAGGTGTTGGGTGGGGCTGTCTTTGCAGAGGTGCTTAAACCGCAACTAGATCGCTGTCTGGCGGGAGAAGAGGTTCATTATGAAAGCTGGTTTGAATTTGCTAAGACGGGTAAAAGGTTCTTAGAGGCATCCTATTATCCCCACTACGAGGAATCAGGAATTATATCGGGAGTAGTCGCTAGCGTGCGGGATATCACCCAGCGCAAATTAGCTCTTGCTGAGGTTCGAGAAATCCGAGAAAGGCTGGAATTTATTCTGACCAATGCGAAAACCGTCCTCTACACCAGCAAGGCATCGGGGGATTTTGGCGCTACTTTTATCAGCGAAGGGGTGACGGAAATGATGGGATATGCCCCAGAAGATTTTACCGCAAATCCCAACTTTTGGCTCGATCGCATCCACCCAGAGGACCGAGAACGAGTCCTCGAAGACTTGCCTGCCTTGTTCGAGACGGGGTTCCACCTGCACGAATACCGCTTTTTGTCTGGCAGGGGTGATTACTTCTGGGTCCAAGACGGAGTAAAACTGATAACAGACGCGGCGGGCAATCCCGTAGAGTGCGTCGGTTACTGGTTCGATATTACCAAGCGCAAACAGTGGCAGGCGGCTCTGGAGCTCCAACTCCAGCGAGCAGTTTTGCTCAAACAAATTACGGACGAGATCCGTCAGAGTTTAGAACCAAAGCAAATATTTGAGGCCACCGCTGTTGCTATAGGGCAAGCGTTTAAAGCAAATCGCTGTTCGATTCACTATTACCACCACCCGTCGCGGCAAACCTCAACGGATTCCCCGGAACCCACAATACCTATTGTAGCGGAGTATTTGAC
>CALKCV010000129.1 GCA_938083405.1 uncultured Microcoleaceae cyanobacterium
GTTTGTGGTTGGAGGCCCTCAAGGGGATTCGGGACTGACGGGACGGAAAATCATCGTGGATACTTATGGGGGTTATTCCCGTCACGGCGGCGGCGCTTTTTCTGGCAAGGATCCCACCAAAGTAGATCGCAGCGCTGCTTATGCCTGTCGTTATATTGCTAAAAATATTGTAGCTGCTGGTTTGGCAGAGAAATGCGAAGTTATGGTTAGTTACGCGATCGGCGTGGCAAGACCTGTAAGTATGGCCATAGAAACTTTCGGTACTGGCAAAGTTGAGGAAGAAAAGTTGCTCGAAGTGGTGAAAAATAACTTTGAACTGCGTCCGGCTGGAATTATTCAGGCCTTTAATTTACAAAAGTTGCCTGGAGAAAGGGGCGGTCGTTTCTTCCAAGATGTGGCGGCTTACGGTCATTTGGGACGAACGGATTTAGATTTGCCTTGGGAGCAAACTGATAAAGTTGAGTTGCTTAAAGAAGCATTCAGTCCTCAGTTAGCTTCCGTGGGATAGTTTTGAGGGGAAGTGCGGCATAAACGATCGCTGTTGGAGGCGATGGGAGAAGGGGGAACCAGGAGCGATCGCTTTTGCTTCCCCCTTCTTTTTCTCTTTCTCGCTGAATTCATCGGCCCTAGAGGACCGATCGAGAAACCCGGTTTTTTGAAAAAACCGGGTTTCTGAGATACCAAAAAACGTGGTTTCTGACAATACGATTTGCGGCTCTCTAGCCTTTCATTAGCAATTAGTTTAAGCTACAAAAATAGAAAATTGGTGTGTAGGGGATTTTTTAATAATATGAATCCAGCAATAGCGCTCGGCCCTAAAAAGCAATATTCAGTTTTAGGACTGCCAGTGGACTGCACGGAGGACTATGTAAGTTACTTGCTCTCTCGTTTAGATCGGGGGTTAGGAACTCATGTGGTTACGCTTAATGCAGAAATGGCTATGCAGGCTGAGGAAGATGGAAACTTAGCTCGGATCGTCCAGCAAGCGGAACTTGTGGTTCCAGATGGTTCGGGGATTATTTTATATTTGCGCTTAAAAGGTGTATCTCAAAAACGCTGTCCGGGTATTGAATTAGCAGAATCTTTGTTAGTAAAAGCGGCTAATTTGGAGGATAATAACTCCATTTTTTTCTTTGGGGGAAAACCGGGTGTAGCGATGGCAGCCGCAGGGAGTTTGCAGCAGAAAATCGGGGGGTTAGAGATTGCTTCTCAACACGGTTATCTCGCTCCAGAAGAAGAGCCAGAATTACTTCAAACTCTAAAAGACTTACAGCCTAGAATCATATTAGTTGGTTTGGGAGTGCCCCGGCAAGAATTTTGGATTGCCGAAAACAGGCATATTTGTCCCGAGGCCTTATGGATCGGTGTTGGTGGTTGTTTTGACATTTGGGCGGGTATGAAAAAACGGGCGCCTGCTTGGTTTTGCGACAATCATCTCGAATGGCTTTATCGACTTTATCAAGAACCTTGGCGTTGGCGAAGGATGTTAGCCTTGCCGAAATTTGCGATTAAAGCCCTTATATCAATTAATAATTAATAATTAATAATTAATAATTGGGGATATGGGAGCATCCCATATTTGTAAAAAAACCAAAAAATCAATTATTTTTGTCAGTTGGTAGAACAGGCGTCTCGCCTGTTATCCGGTTAGTTGCCCAACTAACAACGTTCCGACTAACAACGTTCCAAAAAGCGGTAATTTCTTGGTTTTCTTCACTCTTGGGATGCACCCGGGGATATTCGGTACTTGGCGCAAGTATTTTGGAGTTGAAAAAACCTCAAAAGTATTGCCATATAAAGCTTTGTAGCTATCGCTGCTCTAATAACTACCTAAAACCGTAGATTAAAAGCGTAAAACCTTTGCGGTATAAGGATTTTAATCTACTTGGATCGTGCGTGCGTAGCAAACTAAACACCGAAGAGCCATAATTATTAATTATTAATTATTAATTATTAATTACTTAAATGCTTCTCTAAAAAAGCCGTAGTTTTCTCCCAAGCATCTTCCGCTGCTTCGGCATTATAGCGAGTGCCAGAAGGATTGGCAAAAGCGTGATTTGCATTTTCATAAATATAAATTTCCGCCGATTTATTCAGAGATTTCAAAACCGTTTCAAATTCCATCGCTTTCTCTGGGGGCGGATTTTTATCTAGCTCTCCAAAGATTCCTAAAATCGGCATTTGCAAAGGTTCGAGCAAACGAGGATTAGTTTCTATGCCGCTGCCGTAATAAATAACACTCGCATCTAATTCTTCAGGAAATAATAGAGCAGTTTTAAAAGACATTGTGCCGCCAAAACACCAACCGATACTGGCAATTTTGGGAGCTTTTTGTTGCTTTTCCAGATATTGATAAGCTTGCCGGAGGTTTACTTCTAATGTCTGGGGGTTTGCTTCGGCAGCTTGTTTTAGTTGGGCGGCTTTTTCGCGATCGCCCCCAACTTCACCTCCATACAAGTCAACCGCCAGGGCAGTATATCCCTCTCCTGCCAGCCGGCGAGTCATGGCTTTAATGTTATCGTTGAGGCCCCACCATTCGTGGATGACTATTAATGCGGGTAAAGGACCAGTTTCTCCTTCTGGGCGGGCCAGATAACCGGTAAAAGATTGGTCGTTATAGCTGCCGTAAGTTACTGTTTCGCCCTCGACGGGGACTTTCGGGGCGATCGCTACTAAGGGAGTGGCCGCAGGATAGTCGCCGTAATGAGCCTCCATAAGAGCAGCGGTGTCATTGTCGGGGCCCTGGGCGATCGTGGCATTGGAGTAAGTTGCCCAAGAAATACTTAAGATGAAAGCAACCAGGGCGGGTATCAAGAATTTGCGCATTGCTGGAAAAATTAATTAAAATCTTCAACTCTCTTGAGTTTATCTCTAATTGTCCCCTGCCTCCAAGAGGCCAAAGTATGACCCCTCGACGGGCCATTTACTGTAACTTCACAATCCCAAAAATTTCTTTACAGAATCTTTAAAAAAAGGGGATTTACCCCTCACAGCAAATGAGTTATGATGTGTTATTAAGATGTACCCTGATGGCTGGGAGAGTTGCGCGAGTGACTCTCTCTTTTTTTGGTCGTTTGATGTCAACAATTGAAGGCCACAATTCTCATGCTGGCCGAGAAATAAAATTTGCCGCTACAGAGGCTTCTAGGGCAACATATTAATAGATAACAATTTCAGATAATTTGTCCCAAACAAGCATGAAACTTATCAAAAAAACCACGCTTCACTACCAGGACGATCGCTCGAATAAAATCTATGAAGTGGAGCTTTGCAAACTAGGGGAAGACCGTTACATAGTTAATTTTCGTTACGGTCGTCGGTCCGGGAAACTTAAAGAAGGTACAAAAACAGATGCAGGAGTAATCCTACCAAAAGCCCAACAAATCTTCGATAAATTAGTTCGAGAAAAAGTCAAAAAAGGCTATCGCGACATTAGCGAAACACCCCCCAGAGAAACTTATCCACCTCCACAAGAAACCTCAGCCCAAACAATAGCCAAAGCAGACCCTCGCAAACAAGCAATTATGCAACATCTGGAGGGTACGAGTAAAAGTGAATGGTCTTTAGATAGAGTTATTTGGCGGGCTGGAGAACTTAAAATTGCCGAAGCAACTCCCCTATTAATTGAACTCATCGGCAGGGGCAGACCGTTAAGAGATTATTGTATTGCTTGGGCATTGGGTTGGTGCGGTGGCGAAGGTGCTATCCCTGCTTTAATGGCACTCTATAAAAATAGCTCTTCTCCAGAATTTGTCAGTCGCATTTCTTTTGAAGCATTACTGAAATTATCAGACGAACCAACTCGTGGAGAACTGCAAAATGAAATAGCAGAAAATTTGCCTGCAGAAATTCGTAATTTAGTTATTCATGGTTCGGCCGAAAGCTTAACGAAAGCAGCAAAAGAACGTTTAAAAAATGGCAAACAAAATGATTTTACTATTATCGATCGCCTCTATCAAATAAATAACAA
>CALKCV010000130.1 GCA_938083405.1 uncultured Microcoleaceae cyanobacterium
AACACTGAATCAATTTGAAAAACTAACAGAAGAAGACGTTAGAACTTTGGTTGTTGATGATAAATGGCTATCAAGTTTGAAATCAGCAATCCAATCAGAAATTGATGCCATATCCCAACGACTAACAGGACGTGTAAAAGAACTAGCAGAACGTTATGAATACACCATGGGAGAATTAAATCATCAGACCAGTTCTTTAGAAGAAAAGGTGGAGGAAAGAACTCGGGAATTAAACGATAAAAATCTGCGTTTGGCTGAAACTATTAAAGAAGTTAAACGCACCCAAACCCAACTAATTCAAACTGAAAAAATGTCTAGCCTCGGACAGGTTGTGGCCGGTGTCGCTCACGAAATAAATAATCCTGTTAGCTTTATTTATGGCAATATCGACTGCGCCCGAGACTACGTACGAGATTTACTACGATTAATAAATGTCTATCAACATGAATATCCAAACCCTACCTCAATAGTGGAGGAAACAACTTATGATATCGAGCTAGAGTTTTTAACAGAAGATTTGGAACAGCTGTTAATTTCTATGAAAAATGGCTCGGAAAGAATAAGTCAAATAGTGCGCTCTCTTCGAGTATTTTCGCGACTGGACGAGGCGGAAAAGAAACCGGTGGATATCGAAGATGGAATAGACAGCAATTTTTTAATTCTTCAGAATAAATTGCTAGAAAATCAAAAGCGCCCGGCCATAGAAGTCGTTAAAGAATATGGCAACTTACCGAAGGTTAACTGTTACGCTTCTGAAATAAATCAAGTGTTTTTAAATATTATTAGTAATGCGATTTATGCTTTAGATGAAGCTTGGGGATCGGGAGAAAAATCTCAGGGTTCTCCTGTTATTACTCTTCGCACTCAAAGAAGCGAACGCCAGAGCGTAATTATCCGCATTGCTGATAACGGTATGGGGATGAACGAGAAAGTACGAAAAAATATCTTTGACCCGTTTTTTACGACCAAACCTGTGGGTTCCGGTACAGGTTTGGGCTTGTCGATCGCCCATTCAATTATAGTAGAAAAACACGGAGGTAATTTAAGTTGTAATTCTAGCCCTGGCAAAGGTACGGAGTTCGCGATCGAGATTCCTATTTAACAATTAACAATTAATAATTAACAATTAACAATTAACAATTAATAACGTTTCGGAGAACAGGCGAGACTATAAATTGGGAATGGAGAAAAAGTTCGCTAGTAACAGTTTTTTGGCGACTAAACTGGTAGAGTGAAAGAATTTGCTATTTTTCGATAATTTTCTACTTGCAGTTTTGAAAAAGTTTTGTTATAATGCGATTCTAAAATAAACTTTAGAAAACCAGAAGCAGATGAACAAATCGAAACTTTTGGCCGCCGCCTTGGCTGCGGTAGCGATCGCCGGAGGAGTCCAACTTTCTACCACCAATGCTGCTGATGCTTGCCCTTTTAGCAAGAAACTGACCGGTAGCCAATCCAGCGGTTCTGGCACCGACCCTTCGGGTTCCTTCTTTGGCAAATTCTTCCCCTTAAAGTCGGACAATGCCGGCATCTGGACTGCTGCGGGAACCGCAGGTTTGTTCGGATTGGGGGCTCTTTACTTGACCTTGCGCGATTCTCAAGAAACTGCCGCCGTTGCTGCTGTTGATGCTATGGACGACCATAACGAACATCCCGAGGCTCCAGGTGGCGAGCTCGATTTGCAAGAAGTTGTTGCCGAGGATAAGAGCGAAAAAGAAATTACTTTAGTATAATAGAAGAAACCGTCAATGGTTTACCCGGTAAGACCTCCAGTTTTAACTAACTGGGGGTTTTTTTTGCGCTCGCTCTTCTACTCCTCGTCCTACTGTTGTTTGTACTAATTATAATACTTTTCCTCATACTAAAAACGATTAACAATTGGGAAAATGTTAATTGGGAAAATGTTAATTGATATAAGAAGCTAAACTAGAAAATAACAACATTCTGATTCTAACTGGAGCTTTACGATCGTGCAAGTTAAGACCAAAGCAGTTTACGAAGAAGTAATCGATTTCATCCCAGGCGGAACTACCCCAGAAAGCGTTATCGCTTTTCAACTTTCCGATACGGCAAAAGAGCGCTTGCAAGATTTAATCGACGGAACTAAAACCGAAGGACTCTCGGCAGAGGAACGAAAAGAACTCGAAATGTTTCTGGTGCTAGAGCATATAATGACCCTAGCAAAAGCCAAAGCTAGGATACAAATTCAATCTAAATCGGAGTAAAAATCGCTATGTCTCGTATTTATATACCTGTGGAGTTGCGACGGCTAGTTGTCGAACGTGCGGGTCGTCTCTGCGAATACTGTCTCATCTCAGAAACAGATCGAGTTTCTGGTTGTCACTTCGATCGTATTATTATATCAAGTCGCAATAAACAACCATAAAAAAATAAAGAGAGGAAAAAGGGTTTGGGCAAGGCAGAACAAGGAGCCCACACATTTCCCTCAATTATTAATTATTAATTATTAATTATTAATTGTTATTAGCCTCAAGCATGGCGGTTCGACAACGGAGGAAAATCTGGCCTATGCTTGTGCGTTCTGTAACCTTAATAAAGGAACGGATCTGGGTTCTATCGTTCGGGGTACGGGAAATTTGGTTCGATTTTTTAATCCCCGCCGAGATTCGTGGGCCGACCATTTTCGTCTCAATGAGGATGAGGGGGCGATCGAACCTCTAACCGAAATTGGAGAAGTTACCTGCCGTATTTTAGAGTTTAACAGCAGCGATCGCCTTGCCGAACGAAAACTTTTGCAGGACGCGGGCAACTATCCTTCGCCAGAGGCACAACAGCGGATGACTAAGTGAGGATAAAGTTTTCTTCTCAATTAAAATACACCCATTGTTGATTGTTAATTTATGAGAATCTTACTGGTAGAAGACGACCCGGAACAATTAGAACCACTCCACGCGGCCCTATCTCAAGTCGGACATATTGTTGATGCGGTGGAGGAAGGAGAAACGGCAAAGTGGTTGATGTCCGAAAAAGATTACGATCTGCTAATTCTCGACTAGATGTTGCCGTTGGTAAGCGGGGTGGAACTTTGCAGTTATTATCGACAAACAGGCAAAAGCGCTGCCGTGAGGCTTTTTAGGTTTTTTATACTGTTGCATAACTTTTTGGAAATGGTATTAATTACCGCTTAAAACGGCGATCGCTTGGGGCACGGTTCTAGGCGAATTTACATAACTCTTTCCCTGGCAAAATAGCTGGGTCGAACCTCCACCGTCTAACATTAAAACTGATGTCGCCCCAAAGTTTTTTAAGACTTCCGCAGCATGGGGTTGAGTTGCTTTCTTGGAAGTAAAAATTAACAGGGTTTCGTTCAGGCGATCGCCATCGGTATCTGCCACTCCCATAAAAGTCCTACCAGTCTCGTTGAAAACTCCTTTATCCGCATCTTCTCTCAAACCGACAATGGCATCGGGGGCGCTGGATAATCTTAAATAAAGAGGATCGAAAGGCACGATTTCTGCCCGATTTTCCCAAATTCCTAAAATTAGTTTCTCTTCTGGAAATTCAATTTCTCCCGCATAACCGTCGCTTACTACTTTCCCGTCAGATTTTACCGGGAATGCCAACCCAGTAGCAGAGTTGCGATCGTTCCTAAAAAATTGACCGTTACTAATACAAAATAACTGAGAATTAACCGGAGCTAGTTCCGACCAAAATTGTTCTGCGGTTTGACGTTCTAACTGCGGATCGTCGCCCCCATAAGCACCTCGACCGCGATTAATATCCGTCATCTTTCCATAAATAAATCGAACCGAAGCGCCCCTACTTAAATCGATAATCTGAACGTAATCTCCGTCCTGCTGGTACAGTTTAGTTCCCGCAGATTCGAGAACGATTTCCCATTGAAAAACTGGCAAATGTTGTCCATAAATATCTTCTACAAACGAGGGAGTTATGGCATTATTCTTCCTATTTAAAGTATTTCTATATTCATAAATATCCCGCCCAACTGGCAAAACAGCCAGAGTGACTGACAATAATAACATCAAGTATTTTTTCTGCATAACTTCTCCTATTTGCGCGATCGCCCTACAATTGCTATAATACCAAACAGCCGGAAAAAAATCTATTTCTCTCCCATTGCCCCAGCAAAAACCGATTCGTTGGAGAATTAAGAAACCTGGTTTTTTGCAAAAACCAGGTTTCTGGGTTCCCGACAAGCTAACTGCAAACAACCAAATTATTAATTATTAATTATTAATTATTAATTAAATTATGACTCATCCGAAAAAAGCTATTAATTATCTCAAATCCAGCGTCGTCCTAATCCCCCTAACAATAGGCATCCTTGGTTTCTCTTTGTTGCTAAAAAGCCGGCTATTTAGAAACGAACAAATATCAAGAGTTTTCCAATCCTCAGAAATCGGGCAACAAACCCCGCCGCCATCATCTCCAGCGCCGCAACCGACACCAAAACAATTAATAGTAAATAATGAAGTAAGAGCGCTCCCCGGGAAAATGGATAACTCCCTAATGTTTAACAGCAACAGTCCCGAATGGATAAAAAAAGAAGGAATTTTGCTCTCCACTTTTCCCCCAGAAGGAAAACAAATAGAAACCGCCCATCTAAACTTGCCAATGGAAGGAGAGTTTACCCTATTCGCACACCATTTTACTCACGAGCCACCAGATTTACAAACCCTCTATATCGGCATAATTGTTAACAATCCCAATCCCGAACCAATCACTTTAGAAATATTAGCTGGAGCGAGTTATTTATTGGAACCAGAAGGACCGTTCCAACGGCAACCGCAGACGAGCGAAAATCCCGATGGCGAGATTTAGTCCGGTCCCGGTATTAGAGCGGTAGATAACGTTTTGCGCGGGTGGCGGCAGGAGGATTTTCCCGATAGATTAATCCTCCCTCCAGGGGAAAG
>CALKCV010000131.1 GCA_938083405.1 uncultured Microcoleaceae cyanobacterium
TAATTGTTAATTGTTAATTGTCAACTAACTTTATAACGTTCTGCCGCGATGCGTTTCACCTCTTCGGCAAACTCCGGGTAATTAGCTAGAACTTTATCAAAATCCTCCTTATAAAGCACGAACAACTCGCAATAACTCAAAGTTTTAATAGCAGCAGTTCGCCGACCGGAATAAACCAGAGCAATTTCTCCAAAAAACGTTCCCGCCCCCATATTCCTGTAAATTTTCCCTGTTTTCTCCGAAAAAGCCTGAACTTCTCCCCGCTGGAGAAAATACATTTCATGTCCCAAATGACCTTCTTGGATGACATATATATCTGGGGGCAAAATTTCGGATTTCAAAGCCATCACGATATCTTCAATTAACTTCGAGCTAGCTCCTTCAAACAGGGGCACTTTTTCAATAATTTCTTTATGCAGGTGAAGATAAACTTTAGCCTTTAGAGACACTGGCAGTTCTTCCACTACATCAATTTCATCGGTATCTTTCTTGGTTTGCCACCTATAATCGTAGTAATTTATGACTTCCTCCTGCAAATTCAGGGGAATTTTATTTCTTCTGAGATAGACTCTAAGTTGATCTAGTTTCTCCCGATACTTGCTTTGAGCCGAATCTAAACTTAAAACCAAGGAAGAAACGTTACCGATGATATAAGCAAACATCGAAACCCCTAAGAAGACCATCAGCAAAGTAAAACCACCTTCAAGAGGGCTTATCGGCTGAATTCCCAAGTCTAGGTCCCCAGACTCCCCAATAGTTAATACTGATAGAACCCAATAAAATGTAGTAAGGTATCGTTTGGCAGTGGAAGCCCCCGCAAGAGGCGAGTCGAGCAACCATGAAGAACCCGAGTTGATTCCTATTTCGCCAATCAAAAACCAGAGGCAAGCTATCCAGTGGGTGAATAAGAAAATAAGAATCGCTAACCTTAACATCCGAATTAAAAAGGGGTTAATATTAGCTTTATCTTCCCACCAGTTAAGAACAGAAAAAGATTTATGAACCCTTAGCAACCGGGGCAGCCTGAGAAATCCCAACACCACCGGTGAAGCAGCCGGCATTACAATTCGCCCCAGGATATCTAGAGGCAAACTAGCAGCTAAATGCCGATACATCGATGTAGAGCGATAGCGCTGCATAATCTTTTCTGGGTCGTCAACGTATTCTCCATGTTCGAGATAACCGACATTAAATCGAACGAAGATATCGACAATTAAGAGTAAATCTCCCAAGAGATCGAATATTAACCATTTCCCCCTATAGGCGGTTTGAAATCCTATGCGAAATGGCACTAAAACACCGTTGTAGAAGTTAACTAAAACTACTAATATTTCCCAGCTTCTAAAGGTTATGCCTTCGGGATGAAGGGTGGGTATTTTCAATCCACTTTTGCTCTCGAACCAATTCAAAATATTTCTTGTTTTTTCGGCAAACATCATATCAATCCTTCTTCTTAGCTAATAGTTTCATCAAGATATCGAATAAATTTTTAGCAAACTTTTTAGCATCCCATAAAGGCGCTAAACTTTCCGATCGCTTAGATTTTTCTAATTTTTCTACTACTTCCTTCCTCAAGGAGGCATCGTTCCCCAATTTTATCCCCCAATTAACGTATTCTTCCCAAGTCTTAGAAATACCTGTTTCTATGCCCAAACTCTGTAAGAAAGAATAACCCATCCGCGACAAAAACTGCTCTCCAGTTCGAGTCACTACTGGCAAATTAAACCACAAAGCTTCTAAGGTATTAGTGCAGCCATTATAAGGATAAGAATCTAACATTACATCTGCCCAAGAATAGATTACTCGGTGTTCTTCTTCCGTGGCTGCTGGGGGCAGTATTTTGACGCGATGAATGCCGATCTCTCGCTCTTGGCAAGCTTTTTTATAAGCTGCCTGAAATACTTCTAAATCGCCATTTGCTTTACTAACTAAAACGCTATTAGGGACTTCTTTGAGAATGGCTATTTGTGCTTTGACTAAATCCCGGTTGAATTTTTTCCCCGGGGCGAGACTGAGATAAACTATTTGATCTAGACCGATCCGATGAGACCTCCTCAAAGCATCCCGCTTTCTTGCTAATCGTTGAAACCCGGAAACTGCCACGAAAGAATCGGGCATTCTTAGCAATTTTTCCGCGTAATATTTTTCCCTCTCTGGGGGGTGGGTATGTCCGTCGCCTAGAAAGTAATTTTCTTCGGAAATATAGGGAGGTTCAAACCCCAACCAAGAAAGACAAACTGGAGCGGGTTTTTGGTAAAGTATGTCGGCGTTAATTGGTTGGCAGAAAGAATCTAAATCTAACAAAATATCGACCCCATCTTGCCGAATTGTTGCGGCGATTTCCTCGGGGTCTGCTCCTCCGTTGGGATATGTTTTGGGTTGCTCTAATTTTATGGCTGCTTGGCTTATTTTGTTAGCGAGGTCGTCGTTTTTTAACTCCGCTGTGGTATATAAATAAATTTCCGTATTTAGTTGGGATAATTCCCGAATAATGTCGGCGCTGCGCCAACCGATAGAATCTCTTTGAAAACCATGGGATAAAAAGCCTATTTTTAATTTTGTATTATCTAAGCTTCGCGGTTTTACTTCTATTTTTGCTGGGGAATAATTAGGTTTGAGGAAGCGATCGCGATATCCCTTTCCTACCATCCGATACAGCCTCGAATTTGCCTCAATATCGTCTCGCAAGTAGGGAGCAGCTATTAAAAAATCGGCGTAAAGAGATTTAATTTCTTCCTCGGATTTGACCGAATCAAAATCTTGCAGCAACTTCGATTCCAACTCGATAAATCTATCCTTAGCTATGTCGTTCAACCCAGATACTTGATAAATACTTATCGAAGAGATTGCCGTCATAATTGGGTCTGTTTCCGCGCAATTATGACTGTATTGATTGACCGCTTGTCTGGCAGCAGCATAGTTGCCGCTGTCGCGAGCAATGGCGCACAAATGTTGATAAGCAGTTCCGTAATCTGGTTTTAATTCGATCGCTTTTTGCAGTAGGGGAATAGCTTCTACAAACTTACCTTTGTGTTTTAATAGCGCTCCTATCTTGCCATAAGCTTCTGCTAAATCTGGTTCGATATTTATCGCTTTTTGCCAAGCGGCGATCGCTCCTTCAAGGTTACCTTTTTTAGCTAATTTCTCCCCCCGTTTTAAGTGAAATTCCGCTCCTCCTAATTGAGGATTAATAGCAAAGGCTTTTTGCTCGTAATTATTCGTTTCTGCTAATTTCCCCTGTCGCCGAAAAACTCTGGCAAGATTCCAATAAACCTCCGCCATTTCTGGTTGGAGACTGAGGGCTTTTTCGTAACTAACAATTGCCTCATCCAGACGACCGAGGCGGTAAAACATACTGCCCAAATTAGCGCGAGCCTCTGCTAAATTAGGGTTAATTTCCAAAGCCCGAGAATACAACTGTATCGCCTCTTCGATTTTTCCCTGGGCTTGCAAGGCATTTGCCCAAGTCACGAATGCAGGGGCCAAGTTCGGTTCGCTGTTAACGGCCTTCTGGCAAGCGGCGATCGCCTCAGCCCAATTTCCCCTGGCATAATAGAGCTCGGCTCGTTCGAGCAATGCCCGGGCATCGGCAGACTTTCTCTCTTGAGTCCCAGAGTCAGTATTGAGATTTTCTAAAGGGCGCGCAGCCCCAGCAGTGGCATCAACATTCATTTTGGCGGCCTTTGATTCTATTTAATTAAAAGTTATAATATTTGCTATTTTGGACTATAGCCGTTTTTTGGGCCAAACGGTTAGCAGTAAATTCCTATAATAGTCTATCCTGTTGAGGGTCGGCCTACGAACCATCTTAACTACGCGCAGAGCTTATGAATTGGCAGAAATTGGCGAAACTAAAACCGAAGACAAAATTTCAGCCCCAGAAAGTTTTGGGGACTGTGTTATTAACTTTGGCACTGGGACTGTCCTTTAGCGGCCCCAGTCTGGCGATCGCTGCGAGGGAAAAAACCTACGAAGATAAATTATTTGAAGTGGCCTTGGCCTTCACTCTCTATTTTGAGGGCAACTTAAGCGACCATCCAGCGGATAAGGGTGGCAGAACTTATAAAGGAATTTTGCAAACGGAGTACAATCGCTATCGTCGAGTGCGAGGACTTCCAACAATAGATGTCGCTCAAATGTCCGATGCGGAATTGATGGAAATTTATGAGGAATATTGGGATAATAGCGATGCGGCTAAGATGCACCCGGCTTTAGCGGTGGTAATGTTTGATACGGCGGTTAATTTTGGCGTTACAAATGCGGTGACCTTTTTCCAACAAGCTTTAGGACTGCCGCAAACGGGGGTTTGGGATGCTGAAACTCAGGAAGCCCTGGAAGAGGGAAATAATAGAAATACGGCACTGCAGGTGATTAACGAACGGATTATTTATCGTTATAAAAGGGTGCGGGAAGATGCTTCTCAAATGGCTTTTTTTCACGGTTGGTTGAGTCGGGATTATAGTTTATGGGGTTATGTGGAGAAGTTGAAAGATTAAATTAACAATTAACAATTAACAATTAATAATTAATAATTATTAATTGAATATTACCAATTAACAATTTATCGTGCCAAAAAACAGTAAAAGTTCTACCAAAAACGAGCAAAATACGATTCGCATTCGGGGTGCCAGACAGCATAATCTGAAAAATATAGATTTAGAATTACCGCGCGATCGCCTCATTGTCTTCACTGGAGTCTCTGGTTCGGGGAAATCTTCCCTAGCTTTCGATACGATCTTCGCGGAAGGCCAGCGTCGCTATGTGGAATCTCTCAGCGCCTACGCGAGGCAGTTTCTCGGACAATTAGATAAACCGGAAGTTGATGCCATCGAGGGATTGAGTCCGGCCATTTCTATCGACCAAAAATCAACTTCCCATAACCCCCGTTCCACCGTAGGAACGGTTACGGAAATATATGACTACTTGCGACTGCTGTTCGGGCGGGCGGGGGAACCTCACTGCCCGAAA
>CALKCV010000132.1 GCA_938083405.1 uncultured Microcoleaceae cyanobacterium
AACTCAACTCGGCGAAATCACAGACAATCCAGACAGCGTTCTCGACGAACCTGCCCCAGACGCTCCCACGGAAGCTGAGATGGATGAGTTAGTCGAAGATTGGCAAGCCGAAATAGACGAAGCGATCGCCTCCTTAACCAACGACGATTTTGCCGACATCAATGCCCTGGCAGGGGAGTTTGAATTTTCCCAAGAAAATCAACCCTTAGTCGGAGTCATCGATACTGGTTTCGCTGCCGACAATCCAGATATCGACTACGATCGCCTAACTCTAGGCAAAGACCTAGTCGATGGCGACGACGATCCGCTCCTCGCCAGCGGCGAAGGCGACAATCACGGCACCAAAATTTTAGAAGTAATTGCCGCCACTCAAAATAACAACGTCGGCATTGATGGAGTCAACGACGACGCTCCCATTTGGGTCGGACGTTCCGTCGGTTCTGGCGAATGGGCAGAATCCCTGCGAGAATTTACAGACGCAGCTAAAGAATCGGGTCAACCCAATTCTGTAGTTAACCTCAGTTTCGATCTAACCCAAACCAATCCCGACGGCAGCGTTACCACCCGCACCCAATTTACGGCAGAAGAACGAGAAGCGATCGCCTACGCCCGCGAAAATGGCGTCTTAATCGTCGCCGCCTCCGGCAACCAAGGATCGGAAGCCATATCCGCCCTCGGTCAAGCATCCCGGGAATTTGACAACATCATCACCGTTGGTGCTGCCGATGGCGATGCCAACCGCGCGGCCTATTCTAACTACGGCGATAGTTTGGATATCATGGCTTACGGAGAGCGACTCGACGATCCGACCGTTATCAACGGCTCCGAGGAACTGGATTTATTCCAAAACCTCACCCCAGAAGAACGGGAGTTAGTCGAACAAGCGATGGCCGTTGACGAGGGAGCCGAGGATGCTCCAGAACTCTCGGATGAGAATCAAGCCAAAGTTTTTGATGCAGTTCAAAAGATGCTTTCGGGGGCTGTTGGGGCTTTGGGAGAAGTTGACAGCGACGAGAATATACCTGCGGTAGATGCGATCGCCGGCACTTCCATTGCATCCGCCAAGGTGACGGGGGCGGCATCCCAGGTTTGGGCAGCCAATCCAGACTTGAGTTTCGCACAGGTCAAAGAAATCCTCAAAGCAACCGCTGTGGATCTTCACACCCCCGGTTTGGATAAAGAAACTGGGGCCGGCCTGTTGAATCTCGGGCTCGCAGTGCAAATGGCTTTAGTAACCGAACCCGAATCCCGCGTTTTAGGAGCGATCGATTTCAGCAACTCGTCCGTTGGCGCTTTCGGTGCAGATGTCGTTCTCCGAGAACGTCCCACATTCTTCAAAAAACTATGGCGCGGCGTTAAAAAGGTCTTCAAAAAGGTAGTCTCCGTCGTTAAGAAAGTCGTCAACGTCGTTAAGAAGGTAGTCTCCGTCGTTAAAAAAGTCGTCAGTTTCGTCAAAAAAGCCATACCCGTCATCAAGAAAATTGCAACATTTGTCGGAAGCATTGCCAAGAAATTTGTCGCCCTCCCCATTTTGGGCAAGATTGGAATAGTTTTAGGCGGTATCGCCCTGGTGGGTGCTGCCGTTGGCGGCGCGATCCTGTGGTTTAAGAACAAGAAGAAGAAAGAAGAGGAGGTAGTAGTCGAACAAGTTCCCCAACAAATTCTCGATTTAGAGGCCGGCTGGAAAGCCCTCAGCCCCCAAGAGCAGAACGATATCGGTCCGGCGCTGAAAAATGGCATCGACCCGAAATACAAACCCCTGTTCGACGGCAGCGATCCAGATAATATTCTTCCCTTGCTCAATACCCTTAACGGTCTAAACACGAACCAACAAAATCAATTAGGAACTCATGTTGTAAATGGAGTTCCTGGGGCGTGGCAATCTTTCTTCAACGGCACAGATCCCGGTAATGCCTTTGTTCCTGCGGCAGTCAAGAATGCTTGGAACAGCCTAACAGCAGCCCAGCAAAACCTACTGCGTCCGGCGATGCTCAATGGAATCACCAGTCCCTACGGACGACCGCTACTCACTGGCGATCCAGATCGCATACTTCCGCTTACGGAAGCGTTGAACAGCCCCAACCTCACAGCTAACCAGCGATCGCTCATCGCGTCTGTCATGCTCGAGCCCGGCGGCCTCCCTGCGGAGTATGAGAACCGATTTATATGACTGAACACTATCGACCATCAAATTGCAGCTAAAGAATCGGAAATTCAACAGCTACAATCGATGGTCCGGGGCTATCAAGTCCAAATCGGTCAAGTCAATGGCATCGCCAGTCATTACGAGCAGCAAAGACAACAGTACCAGAGCCAAGCCAACTATTGGAACGGCCGGATTTACACTTGGGGTGTCACTAGCTATCGGTGGGAGGCTTATCGGTACAAGTCTGGAAAACGCTGGAAAACCGGTCATCGGCAAGTGCCGGTCTATGGCTGGATTCATAGCCCGCAAGCAGAAGCTAACCGGAATGCCATGCAGCAGGCAGCTAACGTCGCAGCACAAATGCGAGATGCGGCCAACCAACAGGGTAAACCGGTAGTAGCTACGATGCAGGCTCAAATTGCAGCTACTCAACAAAAAATAGCCAACCTTCAGCAAGAGGTTGCATCCCTCAAGCAGAAACAATAGCAAGGTCTAATTTGTGAAGAGAAAACGCGGTCGTCTCCTCTGGCGAGGAGCGATCGCTCGCGTTTTTTATCTTTGTAGAACAGGCAAGATGCCTGTTCTACGGTTGCGATCGCTAACTGGCCATGTAAAGTTTTATTACAAAAAAGCCAATTAGCCGTAAAAATCGAGGGGATTTCCTAATAGATCCAATAGAAGAGCAGCATCTACCATCTACCATCTACTCCTTATGGTCCCCGAACAGTCCCGCCTCCAAGCCTCAAACTGGATTTGTCCCAACCTGACGCCCTACTGGCAACTGGGCCAAACCTCAGAAGGCCAAATTCGCCTAAAAGCCAAAAACAGCCAAATACAGCATCAATTTTCCCCGGTAGAAGGTTACGCCTTGCGACATTTCATCGGCAGATTTACCGTCGAACAAATTCAACAAAAATGTCAGGAAAAATTCCGAGAAGCGATCGCCCCTAACTTCACCATCCAACTATTAGAAAAACTCCTCAATCTCGGACTATTAGAAACATCAATACCACCAACCAAACTCTCCCCCTGCCCAGACTGGATTTGCCCCGATTTAACAGCTTATTGGCAGTTAGGCAAAATCCCCGACTCCGATCGCATAATTTTCCGAGCCAAAGAAGGCAACCTCAGAGCAATATTTACCGCCGAAGAAGGCTATGCCCTGCGATATTTTACCGGGAAATTTACAGTAAATAAAATTCAGCAAAAATGCCAGCAACATTTCCCCGAACCTATTTCCCCTAATTTAGTAATAGAACTGCTCGAAAAATTAGTCGAACTGAAAGTATTAGAACTAGGAACGGAACCAGAAGAAATAGAACCGGAAAAACCAACAATTCCTCCATCTTCAGGACCAAAATTAAAAGCCTGCGTCCGGTGGATCGAACATCCAGAAGGTTATTGGATATTGCGCAACCCAGAAGACGTTAAATTCCTGCAAGTAAGCGCCAAAGACAAAGACATTATCGACCAAATCGGACAGAGGCCATTGGGAGCGATAGCCTCCGAATTTTGCGTCGCCCCAGAACATCTAAAACGCCTGCTTCAGCTACTAACAGCAACAGCCATGCTGGAAGGAACGAAACCGCCAAAACCCCCTAAGAAAAAATTCAGTCCTTTCTCCTTATTATTCTTTAGAATTCCTCTATTTAATCCAGATAAATGGTTGAGCAAAAACATCAATAGCATCCGTTGGCTTTGGAGCAAACCAGCAGCATTTTTCCTAGTAATATTCCTAGCAACAGCCACGGCGATAGGCATCTCCCAAAGAGCGGAAATCTTGCACCAAGGCAAACAATTAATGGCAACTTATGGCAGCAGTTTAATCCTAGTATTCGGCTTGCTAACTGCCCTAGTCGTCACCCTCCACGAATTAGGTCACGCCTTCACATTAAAACGCTACGGCGGCATCGTTCCCGAAATCGGTTTGTTGATGATAATGTTAATGCCGGCAGCCTACACCAATACCACCGATGCCTACTGTTTGGTCAGGCGATATCAACGGGTTTTAGTAGTAGCTGCCGGCGTGTTGGTGCAGTTTATTATTGCGGCAATTTCTCTTTGTTTGTGGAATTGGACGGCCCCTGGCAGTTGGCTGCATTCTAGCAGTTATTTATTAATGGCGGCGGCTTTAATTACCGTAGCTTTAAACCTCAATCCTTTAGCAAGATTTGACGGCTATTATTTAGCAGTTGCCCTGACTGGAATTAATAATTTACGCAGTCGGGCTTTTGGCTTTTACGGTAAATTATTGACCGGAAAACCGATTAAAGAAAAAGGAAGCGATCGCCTAGTTTTAGCCATCTACGCCCCCTTCAGTCTTGCCTATATATGGTTTGTTTTCGGCTTCCTAATTTGGCGGGTATTCGATTGGAGTTGGACTAACATTCCTACTCTTGCTTTAACTCTATTAATTCTCTGGGGCATTTATTTCTATTTTCCCAATTTCGAGAAGAAAAATCCCAGTTCGTAGTAATCGCGCTTTGCGATTAGAATCGCAAATATCGATTACTACAAACAACCCATTTGTTGCCAACCAACCCTATTAAATCGCGCTTTGCGATTACTACAAACCTTCCACCTCCCACCAAAACCAATCCGTTAAATCCGTGTGCCTTATCCGTTGCCAACTAATCCTATTAAATCGCGCTTTGCGATTACTACGAACCAAATTATTAATTATTAATTATTAATCCAACTATGACACACTCTAAATTACCTCAAAAAAACCCAACTCAATATCTTAAAGTAGTTCCCCCTTCCGTTGCCAAACCGACACCGCCCCAGACAGAAAATGCCGAAGTAACAGACAGCAAAAAATCCGCAGAAACTCCTCCTCCCCAGGATAAGAAAAAACGTTCTTTACTGCCCATAATTAGTAAAATAGTTGTAATTGGGGCCGTAGCCACCGGGGGATATTATATCGGCATGATGCCAGTGAGTCATACAGTAACCGGCAAAGCAGAAATCACTTCTACACCAGCCGCGCGTCAGTTAGTTACCATGCCCTTTGATGGGGCCGCGACCTTAAAAGTAATTCCCCATCAAAAAGTCAAAGGGGGGGATATCATCGCCGAAATTACTAGCTTTGAATTAGACAATCAAATAGCAGCAGCCAGCCGCATTTTAGAACAAGCAAAAGTTGATTTTAACGCAGCAGAGAAAGAGTTAATTGTTGTCAAAAGTCGCCTGGAAGGGGCTCGAACCGAAGAAGCGATCGCCCGGACTATAGCAGAGAAAAGGCGAGAAGAACTGCTGGCAATTCTGAGCGATCGCGGCTTGCCAAAAACCCGCCAATTCGAGCATGAAATAGACAGAATAAAAAGCGATAAAACGGGCATTAACCACGAGATTGCAGGTGCCAGAAGCGAGATAGCAGAAATCGAACTTTTAATTCGAGGAACCAGAAGCGAAATAGCAGGGCTGCAAAATCAAAGTCTGGTAATTGAAAGCGAAATAGCCGAAATTGAAACCACCATAAAAGGCAAAGAAGGAGACATCGAAAAACTGCAAAATCGGTTAAGCCAAATCGAACCAGATATTAATAAACTACAAGAATTAGCCGACGAAGGCTTAGTAGGAACCATGCACCCGCAGCTAGTTAATTTTAAAGATAAGAAGGAAGATTTGCTCCTATCAATTCATCGGGAAGAAAGCGCGATCGCCGCCTTAAAACAGCAAATTAGGCAGAAAGAAAATCAACTGGCAGCCCAACAAGAAGAAATCAACCAAAAAGAAAGCCAACTGGCGGCGCAACAGGAGAAAATACCGCAGAAAGAAAGCGCGATCGACTACTTAGAAAATCAACGGGAACAAAGAGACAATATTATCGCCGCTAAAGCAGAAGAAATCGCTGAATTCAAGCGGTTATTAGAAGAAGAAATAGAGGAAAAAGAATACGAATTAGAACAGCGAATAGCTGCCAGAAAATCTTTGCAAAAAGAAGCAGAAGCAACGGCGGCGGCAGTGGTAGATAAAAAGCAATTAGTAGAACAGTCATCTGCGGAGATTCAACGACTAGAAAAAGAGCAAGAAGGGTTAACCTTAAAAGCGACGACTTCGGGAACGGTAGTAACTTCGGATTTAGACTTATTAAATAATCGGAATATGAAAGCAGGGGACGTAATTTTAAATATTGTCGATTTGCAAAAACTGACTGCCAGCGTTAAAATCTCTCAAGAGGATATAGACTTAGTAGAACCTCAGATGCCAGTAGAATTTAAACCTCGGGATGCGGATATTTATTCTTATTCGGCGAGGGTGTTAGATATTCCCTCGGTGGTAAAGTTAGACGAGTCCGGGCAAAATCCAGTTTTAACCGTAACTATTGGCATAGATAATCAGGGCGATCGCTTGCGACCCGGTTTAGAGGGATACGCCCATATTAAAACAGAAGAAATGCGAATTTATCAGAAGATAACTCGCGAATTTCTGAAGTTATTCCCTTGGTGGAAATTGTAATATTAATTAATAATTAATAATTAATAATTAATAATTGGGTTATTAGCGTAGGGTTTCTAAACCTTTGCGGGGAGTCCCAGAAACCGGGTTTCTTCATTAACTTCTCGGTTGAGATATAAAAATTGCTGGAGAAACCCGGTTTCTAGACCTTTGCGGGGAGTCCCAGAAACCGGGTTTCTTTATTTATATCTACCTGCCGACACTCTGTTGTAATTGCTCGTTGTAATTCCTCTGCCTCTGAGTCGCTTAAAATTCCTGCAAACTTGGCTAGAGGATGTTTTTCGCGTGTAGCCTTAACCCGATGGAAAAAGTCTAGCACTGTTTCTACTAAGTCATCAGGCGCTTGTTCGAGTTCCAGAATCAACTGCTCGCGATCGCTCATGTTTTTGATACTAATTCCCTTA
>CALKCV010000133.1 GCA_938083405.1 uncultured Microcoleaceae cyanobacterium
CGTAATGGCATCCGCCACGCGGAGCGTAAGCGTTGCGTGCCGGAGGCTTTACGCCTAACCTACGAATGATATTTTTCCTAAAAAGGCGAAGGTATTGAATAGACTAAAAAATAATGAATTATTCTAATAAACATTTGAGCAAACATATAGTTACATTTGGCTATGGCAATCGTAAAGACTACACTGATTTTTTAGCATATCTAGAAAATTTTGATGTCAAATGTGTAGTTGATGTTAGGAAAAGTCCTCGTGCGTGGAGTCGTAGATGGTATGGGGACAAAATAGAAAATCTTTGCCGTTCGCAAAATATTCAATATATTTCCAAAATTTCTCTAGGAAATACATCAGGTAATAAAAACTGGGTGTCACCTACTCCTGAAAAAGTCGATGTAGATTTATCTGAAATAGCAGAAATTGCTAAAGAAGGAAATGTTTTATTATTATGTGCTGAACTAGACCCAAATAGATGTCATCGGGTGGAAGTTGCTAATTGTTTGAATGAGTTGGTTTCGGCTAAAGTCGAACATTTAAAGTAGCTGTATAAGAAAAAAGTCATTATATTGTAGTGGTAAAAATGTAGTGACTGTCTGTAGTAATCGCTTTAGCGATTTGTCGATCTGAATCGCTAAAGCGATTACTACAAACTTTATTTTAGCCTTAAAACACTACTTGTGACCCACTAGCAAAACTATTAGTTATTAGCGTTTGGTAAAAGAGGCTGCGCTATGTCGTCAAATGTTAGCTAAAGAAGGTCGTTTATCTTATGTCCATCACATCGCGAAGTTTGCAAAAGCTCCTCCGGGATAATATCTCGGGGGAGAAACCCCTCAGCGTTGACCCCGAACAAACCCGAGAACTGGCGGAAGACTTGTTGGCGCGAGTTGAACCTCTCGCTGGCGCAAAGCGGAACGATAACTGTTACTGTTTCCATCGTTCCCAAGGGGGAGCCGGCGCAAACCAGCCCCCCACCAACACCCTCTGTTGTTGCGTTCTGCTCGAAGAATCAAGCGATCGCTGGTATCGAAATGAGACCCATTTACATTTGTTGAGGAGTTCGGAGCAACAGCTCTGGGTAGAATTAGGGTTCCAGCGATCGCCTGCCCCCGTTTCAGACATTGGCGAGGTGGTTGCCCTGGTCCAAGCATTTTTACAGCGGGTTGACCGACAAAAAGCCCAGGCTGCCAAGCGCAAAAAACAGAAAGACTTGAAGGTGCAGGCTATCTTGGCTCAGGTGCGTAAAATTGCCAAGGAAGATCGATTTGACTTTGCCACCGAAGTCGATAGTATTAAGTTCAAGCTGATTATTCGTCTGTCTGACAACGACTACTTTGCTATTTTGATTCCCTTTAACCAGTTCAAGGAGGTGCTACCCAAATTGCGAACTGCTATTCGGGCTCTGCGCGAGACTTACAACACCGGCGTTCGCTTTAAAACCCATATCAAGCGGGGCTATCGCCGTTCTGACTGGATTCGTCATGAGGATTTGTAGTTAATAATTAATAATTAATAATTAATAATTAATAATTGGATGGCTAGGGAGCGATGAAGCTTGCGTTTTTAAATTGCTAAGTATTAGTTGTTAATTGTTAATTGTTAATTATTAGTTGTTAATTGTTAATTGTTAATTGTTAATTATTAATTGTTAAATGATTCGTATTGATGCCCGCGAACTAGATCGAGTTCTAGAACTGACTCCACCGGAGCAAAATATCCTCCTGGTGGGCAAGCATGGTATTGGCAAATCAGAAATTATTAGCCATTTCTACAGTCAGCGCCAGAACCTGCCCGTAATCCCCTTCTTTTTGGGTCAGATGAGCGACCCGGGGGATTTGATTGGCTTGCTCCATAAAGATGAGACAACGGGCCGTTCGGTTTTTTTACCCCCCTACTGGTGGCCCGACCCCGATCGCCCGGTGGTACTCTTCCTAGACGAGCTTAACCGGGCCCGCCCCGAAATTTTGCAGGCCGTTCAAGACCTGACCCTCAACAAAACCTTGGCAGGTAAACCCCTACCCCCTGGCAGTATTGTCATTGCTGCGGTCAATGCGGGGGAAGAATATCAACTGACGGAACTAGATCCCGCTCTGGTATCGCGGTTCAATCTCTACGAGTTTGTGCCGACGGTGGAAGATTGGCTCCTCTGGGCTGCCGGGCAGGATATCGATTCGCGGGTGCTGACATTCATCCAACAGCATCCAGAGCATCTTGATGGTGACAATCCTGATGGGGATGCGGCCATCGCCACCGCAGGCCTCATCAAAACCCCCGATCGCCGCGCTTGGGCTAAAGTATCGGATTTTGTTGGCAACCATAAAAAGCTGGAGGAGATTCACTTCAAACTGATTGCCGGTATGGTGGGGAGTCGGGCCAGTATCGCCCTTCGCCAAAGCCTAGCTAACCAACGGGGTCTGGGGCCAGAACAACTCCTGTTGCAATATTCTAAGCATTCCAAACAGCTAAAAGACCTCGAAATTCAAGACTTTGCCAGTTTGAACGAACGAGTCTTGCTCTGGCTGGGTACCGGGCATTGCCCCGAAAAAAAAGCGGATAATGCCCGGAAGAATCTGTTGAAATATCTCCAGTATCTCCGTAAGGCCAAACAACAGGAGGCGATCGCTCATTTTTCCTCCCTGATTCAAGGCCCCAAATTTAGCGATGCCATGGGCTTTGTCGCTGAATCGATGGAGCTGATTGATTTCTTATCGGAGTATTTGGAAGCGATCGAGGTATAGCAATCCGTTGGCCATCGTGACAGATTAGAAACCCGGTTTCTTTGAGAAACCGGGTTTCTGGACCCCCAACTTTTCTGGGTTTCCGCACGGATTGCTATATGAACCCAAATCCTTCTCTATTCCCCAAACCCTTTCTTGTCTTAATCTATCGTACTGAATAACTATGATTGCGACTCAAACTAAACCCCTATCGTTCGATGAATTTGTTGACTGGTATCCAGAAAACGCGACCGATAAATACGAACTACGCAATGGAGCAATAGTAAAAATGCCTTTAGCAACAGGAGAACATTCTAGTGTCATCGGTTTTATTGCTGGCGAACTCCATTTTGAAATTCGCCGATTGCAATTACCTTTGGCCATTCCGGGCGATTGCTTGCTCAAACCAATCCATGACGAATCCGGCTACCAACCTGACATTATTGTTCTCAATAAAGCACAACTGGCCTCCGAACCCCGTTGGCAGAAAAAATCGATTATTACCAAGGGAGATTCCGTGGGACTGGCGATCGAGGTTGTCAGTACAAACTGGCAAGATGATTATCTCAGGAAGGTCGGGGACTACGAACTAATGGGTATCCCCGAATACTGGATTGTGGATTATCTGGGTTTAGGCGGCCGGCGGTTTATCGGCAATCCCAAACAACCGACTCTCTCTGTTTACCAACTGGTGGATGGGGAGTATCAGGTAACGCTGTTTACCGGAAACGAGAGGATTGAGTCTTTGGCTTTCCCGGAGTTGCAACTGAGCGCTGCCGAGATTTTTGCGGCCAAAACAATTTAAGTCCCCGTGCAAAATTAATTAGATACCGAACAGGCATCTTGTCTGTTCTACGGGTCAATTTTTCTGCAAACATTTTTGCATACCTACTTAAAATGCGATATGAGAACGAAACCGATCGCCCGTCACCGCATTGCTCGGATTGTGGAAAAGTGGCTGCTTGTCGAGCCACTGTTGCTGGCTGTCTGGACCAGTCACGCCTTAGTCTCCGAGCCACGCATTCAAACCATTCGCGTTCAAGGAGGGCGGATTGAGTACAATCCTGAGTTTATCGAGCAGTTGAGCGATCGCCACCTGGAAGCTACCCTGCGCTTTGAAGCTCTACGGATTCTTCTGAAACACCCCTACAGTCGCCGCCAAGCTCATTCGGCGGTTAGCTATGCTGCCAGCAATTTAACGCTCCAGGAATATTTGCAAACCGAGCTGCCGTTTCCTCGGGCGCGGGATGTCTTTGGCGATCGCCGCTACGATCGACAATTCTTCGAGTTCTACTACCACCAATTGCTCGATCGAGAGTCCCCC
>CALKCV010000134.1 GCA_938083405.1 uncultured Microcoleaceae cyanobacterium
AATCCTTGAGACCGCATTTTTTCTCGGCGGCCTCTTTGGAACCAATAATAACGCAAAACCGAATGTCCCGCTTATCTGCCTGCTGCAACTGCTTGCCCACTCCTTTACTTTCAAAGCTGGTTATGGTATTTATTCCCTCCCGCCGCAACTTCTGGGAGATCTCTAAATAAAGAGGCATTAAATCGAGTTGCATATTGACGACCATTACCTCTACTGGAGTTTGGGGAAAGGGTTTAAGAATTCCTTCTTTTAATAAGCGACTCATCAACCGGGTTAAACCGATAGAAATGCCGACGCCTGGCATTTTTTCGCCGATAAACGTTCCCACTAATTCTTCATATCTGCCCCCAGAACAAATACTGCCTAATGCTTCGTGTCCCAGTAGGGTTGTTTCGTAAACTGTACCGGTGTAATAATCTAGTCCTCTGGCAATTGATAGATCGATACAAAATCTGTCTTCGGAAACTCCTAAATCTTTCACTGCTGAGGTCACGGTTTCTAATTCTGAGATTCCCGTTTTTAAGAGTTCGGTATTTTCCAGATTTTCGCCTGTTTCTTGGAGATTTGCTAAGACTTCATCTACGGAACCGCGTATTTTTGTAAAGGCTAAAACTCGTTCTATTTGAGTTTCCGATAAAGCTGTTTCTGCTAGAGCTTTTTTTACTTTTGCTTCGCCGATTTTTTCTGCTGCGTCGATGATTCTAATACAAGGAACTATTTTTTCTGCTTCGACAGCGATCGCCTGAAAGAAACCGGATAGCACTTTACGGTTATTAATGCGTATGAGAAAATCGCCAATCTTAATAGCATCAAATATCTCGGCAATAATCGCCGGAATTTGTGCGTCGTAAAGCAGGCTTAATTTCCCTCTACCGACTACATCAATATCGCACTGGCGAAACTGCCGATAGCGACCATCTTTTGCTCTTTCTCCGCGAAAAACAAGATCCATTTGATAGCGTGCAAAAGGAAATTGGAGGTCGTTTAAGTGCCGGGCAATATAAGCAGCTAAAGGAACGGTTTGGTCGAATTTTAAAGCTCTTTCTTCCGAGCCGGAATCTCCCGCCTTTTCTTTTTCTGCCTGTCTGTTTGGCGGCAGAATTGGAGTGAGGCCGTAAACGATATTATCTCCTTGGTTGCCTTTTGCTTGGAGAACTTCCAAGCGTTCCACCGCCGGGGTTTCTATGGGGGTATAACCGTAGCGCTCGAACACTTGGCGAATGGTGTCCATTAAATGCATTTCTAAGCGTTTTTCCCCTGGAATAAATTCTGGAAAACCGCTGGGACAGGTATAGTTGATTTTGTTTGTTTTTGCCATAATTGAATTAGAAATTCGGGAATTGGGAATGGGTGGATGTCGTTTTTGAAGAGAAGCAAAAATTGGTAGTGCTAAATATGTAGTGAATGTTCGTAGTAATCGCTTTAGCGATGGATCTCGATGAATCGCTCTTCGCGATTACTACAAACCAAATTAACGCGATAGCATTAGGAATTGGATAACCTAACTACTAACTACTAACTACTAACAATTTTACTTTTTCTTGCCGCCGCCGAACAAACCGCCGAGGAAGCCGCCGCCTTTTTTATCTCCTTTATCTGATTTAGCTTTTTTGTCTTTACTTCCAGCTTTTTCTAAAAGTTTTTGCACTTCTAAAGCTTTAGGCTCTTTGGGATTAATACTCAAAGCTTTTTTGGATTCTATTTTTGCCATTGTTGCCTGATTTTGCTCCAAGTAACAGAAGGCTAATAAAGCATGGCTGCGACTGTGACTTGGGTCTTGTTTTATGGCTTCTTTTAACTCCAAAGTTGCTGACGAATAATTTTTGCTGGCGATTAAACTTTCAGCGCGATCGCAAGCTTGTTCTAATAAAACACTTCTGGAACTTTGTCGCGCCGGGGCAGCAGCTTTCCTCCTTTCTTTAGGAGAACTTTTCGCTGCGGCTGCTGCGGGAGAAGCTGCTGGTGCGCTTGCCCGAGATTTTGATTGTTTCCGCACCAGATAGGCTAAATTTAATTCGCTAATTTCGCCGATTATTTCTAAAGTTCTATCCAGGGTTTCGTATTGTTCTTTAGCTAGCTCGCTAACTGCTGCATTATAAGCTTCTTCGTAATTACCGCTGGCAGCTACTTTTTGGGCGGCAACGCTTGAAAACTTAACCTTATTGTTGTCTTCTGCTAACCGCTTTTGTAGCTTGGCTAAGACGACAAAATATTCTGCCCGAGAACTCTCTTTAGAAAATTTGTCGTAAGCCGGACTTACCAATTTTGACAATAATTGATTGGCTAATTCCTTTTCTTCGTCTGTTTCAAAGGGACAAGTATCTGGATGCAAGCGACGGGCTATCTTCATGTAGCGCTTGCGAATGTCGTTAAATTCTGCATCAATTGGTACTCCCAAAAGTGCGTTATGGTCGGTAAAATCAAACTTAAATAATCCTTCATCAAATTCAAAAGACACAGCAGTAATTCTCCTGTCTAAAGTAGGGCGCGCGTCGCGACCAAATAAGTAGCAAATCGGGTACGCGCCGCGCAGAAAACAAGTAGAATGCACCCCGATCCGCCCGCCCCAAAAACATACTTAACTGTTGCCAGTTGCCAGCTTGCCAACCCAATTCGACAAAGGAGGAGTATTTACCAATGCCTCGCTGAGGCGATCGTGCAACTGAGCATTAGAGGCCAAAAGGCGGCCCGACTTAATTTGCAAAGGGCTGCTGTCGTAGGCGGTGACTTTACCCCCTGCTTCTTCTACTATTATGACACCAGCGGCCAGATCCCAAGGCGACAATCCCCGTTCCCAATATCCATCGAAGCGGCCGCAGGCCACAAAACAGAGGTCGAGGGCGGCGGAACCCAACCTGCGGACGCCTTGGCTTAGGTGACACATATAGCAAAATTCGGCGTAGTTGTTGTCGGGTGTTTCGCGGCGATCGTAGGCAAAGCCGGTGACGAGCAAGCTGCTGGCAAGGGAGGTTGTCTGGGAAACCTCGATCGCTTGGCGGTTGAGAGTTGCCCCGAGACCTTTGGCAGCTTGAAAAAGTTCGTTACTAAAAGGATTAAATACTACTCCCACGGATGGCACTCCGTCAATTAATAGCGCCACGGAACAGGCACAGATAGGCAGTTGGTGGGTGTAGTTGGTCGTGCCGTCCAGGGGGTCGATCGCCCAGAGATATTTGCTGCTGGTATCTCCTAATTCTCCAGATTCTTCGGTGAGGAGGCCGTGGTCCGGCAGGTGGCGCTGGATAACTTTTACTATGGCAGCTTCCGCACCTTTATCTGCTTCTGTGACTAAGTTCCCGGGGGAACCTTTTTCTTGAATGTCTTCTAATTTCCCTAAGTAGGACAAAAGGACCGCCCCTCCTGCGAGGGCGGCTTCGGTGGCGATGTCTAGGAATTTTTGCAGTTGTTCGGTCATTTGTAATTGATAATTGGGAAAATGTTAATTATCTTTGTTGGCGGCGAAATTCGCTGGGAGTTAGGCGCATGGGTTGTTCTGGATTCCAAATTCCTTTCCCCATTAGGCGGGCCCATTCTTGGGCGTTGGCTAGGCGATCGCTGTATTTGTTGTTGGGGACTTTTTCTGAGGCTAGGACGTAGCCTTGTTTCACTAACTTTTCGTTGATGAGGGTTTCGTCTTGCCAGATGTATCCCAAGAGGCGATCGAAGCTGTCTTTTTGTTGGGCATCGAATTCTAATAATACTTCTCGTCCCTGGGTCAGTTTTTCTAACTCGGTCTTGGCTTCTACTCCCCAGGGTTGTTGTTTGAGGTCTGGTGCGTCGATGCCGATGAGTCTGACTGCTTGTAAGGTCGGGACTGGGTTGAAATTATCTACTATTTCTATGGTTTGAGCGCTAATTACTCTTTCGACTTTTACCGATCGCCCAGTAGGCATCTCTGGTTCGCTACAGCTTGCGAGGAACAGACAGGCGGCTAAAGCTCCCATCAGTCTTTTTATTCCTATTTTCTTAGTCCTCTTAGTCCTCTTAGTCCTCATCTATGGGCAACCCTCTTTTAATTTTGCCTTTACCGAAGTAGCGGCCAAATTGGAGTTCGTACACTTCGTCTTCGTCTTGGGTTTCCACTACCAGGTCGGAACGGGGATAGCTCACGCAAAGCAGCGCGTAACCTTGTTTTTGCAGTTCCAGAGATAGTCCCATTGCTTCTGGTTGGTAGAGGTCTCCAGAGATGACTCGGACCGCACAGGTGGTACAGGCCCCGTTCCGACAGGAGTAGGGCAGTTCCGTTCCTTGGTTTTCGACGCTGTGGAGGATGTACTTGTCCTCCGGGACCGTGAAGGTTTGGTAGGTGTCTTTTTGGCGATCGTGTATTTTTATTTGATATTCTCTGACCATAATCGTTAATTAGATTTTAGACTTTAAGATTTTAGATAAGGATTAATTAGTTGGAACTTTCCTAGAATAACGATTTTTGAAGACAAAAGAGCGATCGGGGCCGAAAATTTCCAGAAAAAAAATTTTTCTTGCAGAGAGGGTTGTCAAATGAAAATACTTCTGCTAAGGTAGTTTACTTGTGGATGAATTTTAAATAATTTAAGTCCCCTGGAGAGGTGGCCGAGTGGTTGAAGGCGCTGCACTGGAAATGCAGTTTAGTGGTAAAGCCGCTAACGAGGGTTCGAATCCCTCCCTCTCCGTTTCTGTTTAATAATCTCTTTCCTGCAAATTAGGGTGCGCTGCGGGGCACCCTAATTTTTACAATTTAACACCAGATTTTCAAGTCAAAATAGAGGGGTCTATGAACGCTTACCCTGCCAACTACCGACAAAAAAAACATTTAACCTTAATCGAACCTCAATTAAGATTAATTGAATTGTGGGAAAAATATACAGAACATCGAAAGCCTCTAGTAGCTGAAACAACCTTAAAATTAAACTATAAAAAAATAGCTAATCACATAAAAAAGCTACCTTTTCAGTATTTGTCTGATGCTTCAGAAATTCGAGAGCATTTACTTCAACACAATTCTGCTTATACGGCTAAAAGAGTTATTACTCAGTTAAATGCCTGTTGCAATTGGGCTTGCGAATCTTCGTTTATTTCTGTTAATCCTTTTGAGGGAATGGCAGGCAAAATAGAAGTAATAAAAGAAGAGAAAAATATAGACCCTTTTACAAAAGCCGAACGAGATGCAATAATTCAGGGATTTGAAAGACATCCTACATACAGTCACTATGCTTCTTTCGTGCGATTTTTGTTTGCAACTGGATGCCGTACTTCAGAAGCAGTTGCATTGCAATGGAAACATCTTAATAAAGATTGTTCTGTTATTACTTTTTCCGAAGCCGTGGTTTGTATTTCTTCTCAAAAAATTCGTAAAAATACTAAAACTAACAAAAGTAGAAAATTTCCTTGTAACCCCTCATTGCATAATTTATTACTGTCCATAAAACCTGCTAATGCTGATGATGAGTCTTTAGTTTTTCCATCTTTAAAAGGAAAAGAAATTAACGCTCATACTTTTAATGCTATGTGCTGGAAGGGAGCAAAAGTACATGGAAAATATCGAGAAGGAATTGTCACTGGTTTGGTGAAAGAGGGGAAAGTAGAACGCTATCGACCTCAATACAATACTCGACATACTTTCATAACTTTTGCTTTAGAACATGGGTTGGATGCTAAAGATGTAGCAAGATTAGTAGGTAATACTCCTGAAATTATTTACAAGCATTATGCTGGTAGCAATATCAGTAAGTTACAAATACCTGAATTTTAAATGCAAAAAAAAGTAGAAAATATAGCGTTTACAAATCATTTAGGATTGCTATAACTCGCAAAACCGATTAAGATTCCTAAAATTTTCGGTAAGTTTTTGATAGAATATTCCTCTAAATCTAATACCGCTGTCCCCGCTTCTAATTCTAAAAATTGCCAAGCAGTTCCAGTAGTAATCGCTCCATAAATTTTGGGAATTTCGTTACCTTGACGCTGGTTGAAAATTTGCGCGGCAACCATTTCTGCAATGCATTGAGCTAAACCTGATTTTAGATTATCATTTTTCGCTTCTACTAAGGCAATAACAGGAGATTCGATGAAAAACTGTTGGGTTGAATGGCTTATAATAAAGTCGCAAAAACCGTTTAACCCTAGTTCTGGATCGACGTTAAATTCTATGCCAGAGAACAAGCTAATTTCTTTGTTAAAATGCTTTCTAATTTCTACTAAAATCGGCGAAACTATTAACTCGGAACGAGCTTTTTCAGAACCAATCGCCACTGCTAATGGTACAGAATCTTTTAAGGCTTCAAGAAGAAACTGACTCGGAGCAACTTCTGGTAAGTTGTTGAACTTTCCTTTAGTTCCTGTCAGGTTTATGTTA
>CALKCV010000135.1 GCA_938083405.1 uncultured Microcoleaceae cyanobacterium
GAGTCAGAATCCATAAAACAGGTAACTCCCCTTCGTTTAAAGGGCGATTTTCCTTATCCGCTTTAGCTTCTGTCTTAGCACACAAAACGCAAATTTTCTCAAGACAAGAGCGGATTTCTCTAGGAGTAACCGCATTTCTAAAAGGTTCTAAAACACAAGTTGTAGTAGCAATTTTTTCTAACAAACCTAGAGAAGTTGCGTTGGGGGATGGCCCTGAAAAAGGCACGAAATAAACGTCGGCTTCTTGCTTTTCGCCGACGATGTCGATGCTGGTTTTTACTTCTCCTTTAAGAGAGAGGATTTCTCGGAGATATCCTTTGGCGAATATATCGTGAATGAATCTGGTCATTGTTTAAATTCAGAAGCAAATTTTGTTTTTATCTAGCTTTTTTTGAAGTTTATTTTTTACATTTTCAGTTGTTCCGAGATAAGCTATTAAATTGTCTAAATTTTTACAAGGCCGATCGTTTCTAAGCTCTATCAACCTGTCAATAGTTTTTCTTTTCACGCCACTGCCTTTGAAAGCATTTACAAGCTCATCTTTGCTAGCTTTATTGATATTAACCGCAGTAGTTTGGGTTAGTGTTTTTTCTGGTAGAGGTTTTGGTGTTCGTGCTGATATCGATTTTACCTCTGGGTTTGGTGTGGGTGAAGGAGTGGGATTGGTTATTTTATCGGCTTGGATAAATTGAATGTTTTGAAGCTCTAGCTTTCTTTGCAAAAGAGATGGGCAGGAGGGAGCGATCGTAAAAGCTAGATCGGGGGCTTCTCCATCGCGGTATGGCTGAAAATCAACATCTTTTAACCATTGCGAAAACGTACCTAAATGGCTGCTTAAAAGTTCGTAGTTTTTCGCTTCCCCAAAAGCTTTTGCCACTGGGCGATCGTTGTGAAGCAATTCTGCATAAGCGTCAAATGCATGACCTTTAATAACAGTTGTGGTGGAAACTGAAGATAGTTCATAAGCTTTTTTTTCCAAAAAACTTGCCCACTGTTTGTTACATTTAGCTTCTACTAAATCGCGGGCATTACCTTCAAAAACTTGCTCCGGTGCTTCCCTAAAATACCTTTCATGTATTTCCAGTACCGCCCTAGCATAAGTTTGGCAGAATTCTCTCAAAGTATTAGCTTTTGGCAAAGCAATATTTTCTAGTTCTTGCCAAGCTTTATCGAAGTTTTTGTATCCTTTGTAGGCACCTTTGATGCGATCGTCAATCTTTTTTCTAATCATCCAAAACTCATCCTGATAGCCCGCACTGAGATTGATTATTAAGTGTTCCACAAGGCTCTTGATAACCGAATCACCGTCAATAAAACTGCCTACATTTCCCGAAGTGCCAACTAAATAGATTAGCAAGCGTATTTTTGAATCAAAGTCCTGATACGCTCTCCTAATCAGTTCTTTGAACAGCAGCCTTGTCTCTTGAATTGCACCAGTAAAGTTTTCCAAAGCATCTAATTCATCTATTAAATAAACAAAAGTAAACCTTGGATCTACGCTCGATACTTTCTCTACCGTGTAAAAAAAGAATTCTTCCAGACTATCTAAATTGCCGCGCAAATATCTTTGCATTTTTACACGAAACGGCATTAAATTTTTAAGAGCTTTCAGTTCAGCTAGTTCTTTATTTTCTAGCAAATCACCAATAACTTTTTCCGCTCTACTTCTAACTTCTTCTTGTAAATTTTGATTGTGAAATAGCTGCCAAAATGTATCAGCTATCATCCGCAGGTAAAGCTTATCATAAAACTTATCTTTTCCCGCGATTATGTCAGATAACTGGAACTTAATTACTACCGCATGATTTTCATAACTTGGCTGCGTTTGAGTTAGGGCTTCTAAGTACGTTAGTAAAGATGTTTTACCGCTCCCTACTTTAGCTGCTACAAATCTGAAGGTAAAATAACCTTCATCAAAGGTGTGAGTTAAATCGTCCTCTAGTAATTCAGTGGTATTGGATAGCGATCGTTCGGACAAACTTCGAGCTATTGACGCTTTGCCCTCAGAACCAGGCGCTCTTATAGCTCTTTCTATCCTAATATCATCGATAAATCCAGCACCGGATTTAACGTTGTGCAGAAAATCCCGTATGTATCTTTTTTTCCCTGCATCTTCTGCCATAGTTTATTCCTTCCATTCTATCAGTTCATCATCTTGTTCGATAACAGCAAAAATTTTGCCATCTAATTTCAAAGTTTCAAAATATCTGTCGAATTTTAAAGTAGAAATTTGATTGTCTTCGAGAAACTTTTTCCGAATATTTCGAGTTCTAATCGCTACTACACCTCGCAACTCTTGACGTTTCCTCTCGGCAAAATAGAGTTCTTTAAACTTTTCTTCAAATGTCTCGATATCCATCTCTTCCGTAGGTGAGGTTAAATCTGAATATTCCGATGCTAACCTCATGCACTCCAAAAGCGCGTTAAGAACTTTATAACCTTTAGAAGATTGAAATTTATAGTCGGTGTTATGTAGGTTTTCTACTAAAGCGATTGTTCCCTTTTCAGTTATTCCCAAACGGCTCCTTTTTGGAGATTCAAGCAACTCTAATTCAAGCAAACTATCCCCTATATTTTGAGCCGATTCTTTAAGTTTTGATGGTAAATGCTTCTTGACATTACCTAGAGTTACCGTTCCCCCTTTTTCCAAATAAGCAAAAGAATAAAGCAAATAAAGCAATTGTTCTTGAGAAAGCTGGATCATAAGTTCCTCTTATTTACTCTTGTTAGATTAAATTTGCCCGACTCTCTCAAGAATATCTCAACTGAAACTCTTGAGAAGATTAAGGTCGCTACTTAGGTTCAGAAGGCCCAGCAAGAAAAAGCAGAGACCTTTGCACTTAGGGACTAGCAATGTAATAAGATACTGGTGTTGGGTTGCGTTTCACTCCACCCAACCTACTCCTGACCGGTACTTTATTTTTTTGCTACTCCTTTAATTATAAATTGGTCTGAGTCAAAAAATTGTTTTCTTGTTCTTGCATTCCTCTGAACTTCAGAGGGGTAAATGATACAATAAAACGTCATATTCTGCAATAGACAAGAAATTATTTTTTGGTTGCTAATGGAGGTTAATGCCGTGTCCGCTCATATCTTAGTTATCGAAGACGAACCAAAACTAGCTCAATTCATTGAGTTGGAACTTAAATACGAAGGCTATCAAGTTACCGTCGCGGGCGATGGCTTTACTGGCATGACGGCGGCGAGGGAGTCTAAAGCAGATCTGATTCTCCTCGACTGGATGCTTCCTGGAATATCCGGGTTAGAACTTTGTCGCCGCCTGCGGGCTACCGGGGACAAAGTGCCAGTTATTTTGTTAACGGCTAAGGATGATGTCAGCGATCGCGTGGCAGGTTTGGATGCCGGGGCCGACGATTACGTTGTCAAACCTTTTAGCGTGGAAGAATTATTGGCAAGAATTCGGGCTCGCCTCCGCCCAAACCAAGAACCAAATCGCGATTTATTGCAGTTTGAAGACTTGAGTTTAAATCGCAGCACTCGCGAAATTTATCGGGGCGATCGCCTCATAGAGTTAACCGCTAAAGAATTCGATTTATTAGAATATTTAATCTCCCATCCACGGCAAGTTCTCAGTCGCGATCGCATCCTCGAAACTGTCTGGGGTTACGACTTTATGGGGGACTCTAATATTATCGAGGTTTACGTTCGTTATTTGCGTTTGAAATTAGAAGCTAATAACGAAACACGTTTGATTCAAACCGTTCGCGGCGTCGGTTATGTTTTGCGGAATTAATTGCTATAACAATTAACAATTAACGAATAACAAAATTTATCTATTTTTCCGCCATTTCTCAGCAAAAACTCAGGTCGAGCGCCTTTAACGAATAAAACAATCTTCGCGAAGATTCTTAAAATTTCCTTAAGGCAGAACAAAAGGCTTTTAGGTTTTAGTATTATCGCGATCGCTCGTCAAATCCAACAAATCAAAAAACCATGAGTCCCATAACTACAACGGAACCAACCACCACCGAATATGATGTCGAAACAGCCGTACTGGAGCGCTATAAAGCAGGAGCGAAAGAAGTACAGCCGACCCTATGCTGTCCCACAGAATATGAAGGCAATTATATAGACAACTTGCCCCAAGAAATCGTCGAGAAAGACTACGGTTGCGGCGACCCAACCCGTTACGTTGCGGCAGGAGAAACTGTAGTAGATCTCGGTTCTGGGGCAGGGAAAAATTGCTACATCATCGCTCAAAAAGTCGGGGCCGAAGGTCGCGTGATTGGCGTCGATTTTAACGACGAAATGCTGTCCCTCGCCCGCAAATATCAAGACGAAATGGCGGCAAAATTGGGATACAAAAATACAAACTTTGTTAAAGGAAAAATACAAGATTTAGCTCTTAATTTAGACTTATTAAATAGTTGGCTAACAGCAAATCCGGTTAATTCAATTGATGGAATCGCAGCCTTAGAAACAGAAAGCGATCGCCTCCGCCAAGAGCGATCGTTAATAGCAGATAACACCGTCGATGTCGTCATTTCCAACTGCGTCTTAAACCTAGTCCGCCCCCAAGATAAAAAACAACTATTCCAAGAAATTAAGCGAGTATTAAAACGCGGCGGGCGGGCAGTAATTTCCGATATCGTCTGCGACGAAGAACCGACGCCAGAAATACTAAACGACCCGACATTGTGGAGCGGTTGTATTGCGGGAGCGTTTCGCGAAGACGAGTTTTTAGAAATGTTTGAAGAAGCCGGATTTTACGGCGTCGAAATCTTGGTTCGCCAGGAAGAACCATGGCAAGTTATCGACGGTATCGAATTCCGTTCCCTCACCGTCCGCGCTTATAAAGGAAAAGAAGGCCCTTGTTTGGAACGCAACCAAGCAGTAATTTATAAAGGCCCTTGGAAGCAAGTTATCGACGACGACGGTCATATTTTGCACCGGGGTCAGCGCATGGCAGTTTGCGATAAGACTTTCAATATTTACACCAAAGAAAACAGTCCTTATCGCGAAGATTTGTTACCACTCGAAGCCATAGAAGATATTCCTCTGGAGTCGGCGGATGTCTTCGACTCTCGCCGCAGCAAAGTCCGGCACCCACGGGAAACTAAAGGTGTAAATTATCGGGCGAATATCGACAACTCCGAGGAAAGTTGTTGCGCCCCCACCACCGACTCTTGCTGTTAATCTCTCCGTTCGTAGTAATCGCTTTAGCGATTTTAT
>CALKCV010000136.1 GCA_938083405.1 uncultured Microcoleaceae cyanobacterium
GGTGGTTGTACATTTACAACAATAGCAGCTTAATCCTAGAAAGAAGTCATCAGCTTGTGCAAGTTTAGAAATTGTCACAAATCGGAACAATCTCCGCACATTTGTCGCTAAAGGGCAAGAAATTGACGCTATTGGGGCTAATACGAGAGAAAAAAAAAAGAAAGCCGCGAGCTAAAAATATATCTGAAGGTGGATGGCTCGGACAAAGAATTAAAGAGCCAGCGACGCGGAAGGTTCCCGATCCAAGAAAAAATCTAAAGTCTAAAATAGTAGATAAAGCTTCAATGCCAGCAGAAGAAGAAATGAGAAAAATCAGCCGACAGACCGTCCAACAAATAGCAGCAAGGCCCGCCTCGAAAATTATCCTGGGACTAGGTTTAATTTGCCTAGCCGTCCGATCGCTCCCTTATTTGGCCCCCATCCGTCCTGGGGACATCGCCCAAAACCAACAGGCCCTCGAATTTAGCGATCGCCAAGGTCTCCCCCTAGGAACCATATTAACGCGCGATCGCGAAAATACGGCAATTGTTCCCCTAAATCGAATGTCGCCCCATTTTGTCCATGCCATCATCGCCGCCGAAGACAAGCGATATTACCAACACGGCGCCTTAGACGCTATAGCGATCGGGCGATCGCTCCTCGAAGCCGTCCAAGCCAAAGAAATAGTCAGCGGTGCCTCCACCATCTCCATGCAACTGGCGCGAATGCTAGAACCGGCCCCGCGCACCATCCCCAACAAATTCCGAGAAGTCTGGTTATCCTGGCGACTCGCTGCCGGGATGAACCGAGACGAAATCTTAGAAGCATACATCAACCGCCTGCCCATGGGAGGCAACGTTTACGGCGTCGAAGCGGCATCGCGGGCTTATTTCGGCATCCCCGCCGCCGAACTCAACCTCCCCCGCGCTACCATTCTCGCCGCCCTCCCCAACGATCCGACGGATCTAAATCCTTATTATTACTGGGACGCGCTGAAACAGCGACAGGCTTACGTTCTAGACCGCATGGTTGAAGATGAGTATATTAGTAGAGTGGAGGCGGATAGAGCTTTTGCCGAAGAAATATCGCTGCTGCCGCGCGATCGCGGTATTATTGCCGCCCCCCATTTTTTGTTTTGGTTGTCGGAGGAATTATCTGAGGATAAAACAGGCAACTTAAAAACTAGCAACAAATCTAAAATACGCACCACCATCCACCGACCTTTGCAACAATTTGTCGAAGCGCAAGTGCAACAAGTAGTTGACAATCTCGCTCCTTATAACGTCCGCCACGCAGCGGCCATCGTCCTGGATAACGACACCGGGGAAATCCTCGCTTATGTCGGTTCTCCCGATTATTTTAACGAACAAAATTTCGGACGCAACGACGGAGTTCGAGCCCTGCGCCAGCCTGGTTCCACTCTCAAACCTTTCCTCTATCAATTAGCTTTAGAAAAAGATGTAATTAATTCTAATACTATCCTCGCCGACGTGCCCACATATTATGCAATTCCGGGAGCCAAAATCTACAGCCCAACTAATTATAACGAAGGCACGTTTTTCGGACCGGTTTTAGTGCGGATGGCTTTGGGCAATTCTCTGAACGTTCCGGCAGTTAGAGTTTTAGAAAAGGTTGGAGTGGATAACTTTTTAAACAGACTGCATCGATTGGGATTTGATTCTTTGAAAGAATCTCCAGACTATTACGGTTTGGGTTTGACTTTAGGTAGCGGCGAAGTTAGTTTGTTAGAGCTAACTAGAGCTTATTTGACTCTTGCCAGAGAGGGGGAAGCGCTGTCTCTGGTAGGGAGTTTTAGCGATGTTCAACCCGCCGAACTTTCCCAACTTCCTCCAGCAAAAAGCGAGTGGATGTTAATTGCTGATATGTTGAGAGACCCTCACGCCCGGGCTGCGGAATTTGGAGTTGATTCGGCATTAAATTTACCCTTTCCTGCGGCAGTAAAAACCGGTACTTCTTCCGATTATAGGGATACTTGGACGGTGGGATTTACTAGGGATTATACCGTGGGAGTTTGGGTTGGTAATTTTAATGGCGATCGCCTCCAAGAAATATCGGGAGTTATGGGGGCCGCGCCTCTGTGGCAGCGGATAATGTTACGGTTGCACGAAACGCGAGAACCGGGTAACTTTCCGCCGCCGGAAAATATGGTAGAACGTTCGGTTTGCGTTATCTCTGGATGGCGACCTAGCGATAAATGTCCGGCGGTAGTTTTGGAATATTTTAACGGGGAAAATCTTGCTGAATACGAAAGTCGGGAAGTGGGTTACGAGTTGGGGAATTTGCCTGGAGAATATAACGAATGGTTGGCGAGGCAGAGTCAGTCTATTTATGGCGAAGAAGGAGTTAAGATTTTGTTTCCCCAGGAGGACGATTATTTCTTAATAAATCCGGCGGTGGGGGAAGATAGATTGCAGTTTAAATTGGCGATCGCGACCGACGAACCGGTGGAGTGGTGGTTGAACGGGGAAAAGTTGAGTGGGAATTCGTCTAATTCTTTGTTTTGGGAGATGAAAATTGGGGAGTGGAATTTGGAGGTGCGGTCTGGAGGTAGGAGCGATCGGGTGAATTTTCAAGTGCAGTTATTAACGCCACCGGAAGGCAGAGGATTTTCGATTCGTTCTTCTTCTAAGTAGGGAAAAATGGATTTGTCGGGGCAAACTAAACAAGGGATAAATTTAGTTTGGAAAAAAGAATATTGAATCGCGTTTTTTTCCCAGATTTAATAATACTTCTCTTTCTATTGACAAATAGTCTTAGGTATGGTAAAAAACCTCTTTTCCAAACTCCTGCTCCCCGTGCTAAAACTAAAGTTGTAGTTATCCCCTAAAGACAGCCGATGGATATTCCCAAATTCAGCAGGAAACTAAAAGAGGTTTGGTGATGAGCGTCAATTACATTTTAAGCCAATACATCGACGAAGCAATGTCTCAGGCAGTTTACGATAAACTCGAAGACGGCACCTTCGTTGGTCGAATTCCATCATGCAAAGGCGTTATCGCATTTGCATCCACACTGCGCCAGTGCGAAAACGAGTTGCATTCAACCCTAGAAGATTGGATTCTAGTAGGGTTGAAACTCGGTCATGCAATGCCAGTTATCAACAATATTAATTTGAACGAGGAGCCAATTCGCGAGCTCGGTGGACACCCTGTAAGCGTCGAGATTTTATTAAAAAACTGCGGCGATTGGGATTTGATGGACCTTTTTCGGGAACCCGACACCAGTTTATGGTCTTCGATGACAATCGCTTAACTATCCCATCTAACGACGAATATTCTGTAGCGCAACTACGGATGATGATTCGAGAAGTCGAGGAAATTATCCCTCGCTCTATCTCTCTTGATGAGTGGATGGCGTTGTAGTTGGAGTTAGCGATCGCCTTTTTCTCTTCCAAGAAGCGATCGCCTTTTTTACACCCCAGAAACCTGGTTTTTTGAAAAAACCGGGTTTCTTAATATCGCCTTTTTTCCCCAAAAAGGCGATCGCTATGTGTTACTATTATCAAAGCATCAAAGGAAAAGAGGACTCAAGCTACCAACAAACACATCTAGGACAATTCAGGGAAATGGATTTACAGTAAATGAAAGCAAATTCGACTTCATTCAACCCATTAGCGAGTCCCAATTCCAACAACTCGAAGGAGTACGACAAATCGTTGCCCACGACTCCTCCCGCCAATTTGCCCTCTTAAACTTAGGGGAAACTCTCGGCAGTTACGGACTCAGTTGGAGAAGCGACGGACTCGAACCCATCGTCGCCATGTCGGCGACCCAAAATGCCGTTTGGATCGGAGTCGAACAACACTTAGCCGCCATATCTCTTCATAGCGGTCAAATTCTCGTCCGGCTGCCGTTTTGCACTTATATCGTCAAAATCCTCTCTTTACCAGAAGTAACTGCCGTACTTGCAGAAGAAGAAATAGTGCTGTTTAACCCCGGTGGTTCGATTCGATTTAGCGATAATCTCCCAGACCAAGGATTAGAAATGTCTGTTATCGGGGATAATATAGCGATCGCTCTCTTGGAAGGAGAGAGTCTGCAAATTAACCATC
>CALKCV010000137.1 GCA_938083405.1 uncultured Microcoleaceae cyanobacterium
ACATTCAAAATTAAGAAACCCGGTTTTTTTAAAAAAACCGGGTTTCTTAATTTTGAATGTAATTTTCAAATACTTTCCCCTTTTCGCGAATTCAGCCCCAAAAATCAAGCCATCAATTCATCCACTGCCACGCTCAAACCAGGCAAGACAATTTGCGTTTTCGCAACCTCTCGGGCTTTAAACAAAACCGTATTATCTTGACTAATTACCAACACCCAACTACTTTTGCTAAATAACAACCAAACCTCCAAACTCCCGGCTTCTAAATATTCCTTAGCTTTCGCCAATAAATCCTCGGCTAAATCCTTAGGCGATACCACTTCAGCTAACAACGGAAAACTGACTGGCAAGACAGAAAACTCCCCATATTCTGCTAATAATTATGGAGTAATATAAGCAACATCGGGCGATCGCGCCCTCCCAACACTACGACAGGAAATTTCCACATAAACCTCGCCGCCCCGATCGCCATAAATCATAAAACTTCTCCAATAATAATCTAGCTTCGATTGAATTCGACGAGTTTTTGCTGTGGTTAATGGTTTTTCTAGTAAGCCTTATTTTTCTATCATAGTTTGCCTCCTGTGCCACAATAGTATTAACCGATCGCCTAGCGCCCACCATCGGCTAAACCCACTCTATCCAACCCCTTAAGCAAAATGAAAGAAATAAAAGAAGTCGCCGCCGCCTTGGAAGCTAAAGAATACAAACAGGCAGCAAAATTACTCAAACAACTTCAAAAAGAAAAACCCGAAAATATTTGGGTAAAGCTTTATATCGGGCGTTGGTACGAAGAAACCGATAAATTAGAGTCCGCAGAAAAAACCTATCGCAAGCTTTTACAAGATGCTACTAACCCTCAAATAATGACCCAAGCGCGTCAGGGTTTGCAGCGAATAGAAACTATCCAAAAAAAGCGCCTGCAAGAAGCGATCGCCCGGGCAAAATCAGACCCCCGCAATGCCGAACCGGCTTTATTCATTCTCGAACCCATTAATAAGGAAAATAAACATAAAGAAAATAGAAATAAAGAAAATAAACATAAGGAAAATAAAAATCAAGAAAATAGAAATAAAGAAAACAGACAAGAAGCAATTCAAAATTTCGCCCGCATTATGAATGTTGACCCCTATACTGCCAGGATGCAACTGCAAAATTCCGGTTGGCGAATTTATCGAATCGGACCGGTGGGGGAATTGCTTCTTTATAGCGAACAATTGGTTAAGGTGGGAATTCCGGCTTTTTCCGTAGCGATCGCCGATTTGAAAAAAGTTCAAGTCTTTCGAGTTCGGCATTTGCAGTCTGTCAAACCAAAGATAACCGTTGTTTGTGAAAACGAATCCGACCAAAAAGGTTCTTTAACCTTTAATTGGTCCGAAGTAACGGCAAAAGTTCAAGGGTTATTGCCGATTTTTATAGATGCTATGGATTACGATCCTCGCCGGCAATCGCAAAAATTCCGTCGCAAACAAATGATTCAAGATTATGTCAATATCTGCGACCTTCACCTACCAGAAAGGCAGGCAATTCTCAGGTTTTGCGATCGCGCTTACGATTTCAAACAAGGCTTAGAAATTCACCCGCTTAATCCCAAAATCCATACCACAGAAAATACTTCTCAAGCTATAACTGAAAGTACCAATAGAATTAAATGGAATAGTTTAATCGATTTATTAAATCTCCACCTCGGCAAAATCAAAGTTTACTCCAATTTTACCCCTTTCGCAGAGACAACCACCCGCGATTACACTCAACTATTAGGCCGTCTTAAATCTTATGTCGATATAGAGCGCAAGGAAGAAAGTTTGTGGGATCCAGCTTTTCAGTTATATAGTCTTTTAGCCTTTCTTAAAAATCGCAAAAGTTAATGGGGAATTTTGAATTTGGAAGTTGGAATAGCTAATGACTAATTGTTTTTTATTAGCCATTAGCTATCGATCTTTATCGACCGCTCATTTCGCGAGACATTTGCACGAAACTAGCCATGTTAGCACCGGGACGACGACGCCTTGCGGTGGGTTTTGGTAATAAATAGTTAGGGGCGAACAGTTCCACTGGTTCCGCAGCTTTAGCCGCAACCTTGCCATTAGCCGCTGGTGCTGGTGTTGTGGCTTGGGCCTTAGCCGCTGGTTGGGCTTTCTTCTTAGATTTTGCTGCGGGCTTCTTTTTCGCTTTGCCAGCTTTGGTCCCGCCTTTGCTTTGCCCAGATGTGGCTGCGGCCGCAGTGGATGCCACTTTATCGGTTGCAGCCTCGGTTGCTGCTTGGACCGTGGATACTGCATCCCCGGTTTTTGCTTGGACCGTGGAGACGACATCCCCAGTTTTGTCTTGGACCGTGGAGACGACATCCCCAGTTTTGTCTTGGACCTTGGAGACGACATCCCCAGTTTTGTCTTGGACCTTGGAGACGACATCCCCAGTTTTGTCTTGGACCTTGGATACGACTTCCCCGGTTTTTTCTTGGACCGTGGATACTGCATCGTCGAAATCTAAGAAATAGTCCTTCTTTTTGCCGGGCAATAGTTTGTCTAAAATGCCGAATACACCGGCAAACAATGCGCCAATAAAACCAATCATTATTTTTTTTCCTTCAGTTTTTGATACAAAAATTTACATCCTCGTTAATCTTAAGCTTGACGGCTCATGCAAGCTTTGTCTATATTTCTTAATAAAACTTTACAAGACATTTTATTTAAGTATTAATGCTTAAATAAAAACACTATGAACCCTAATAAAAAACGCAATCCCGTATTGTTAGTCCACGGCTGGCTCGATACTAGGGCCAAGTTCGACAAAATGGCTGGATACCTGAGAAATTTGGGTTGGGAAGTTCACAGCTTCGATCTGGTCCCCAACCTCGGCAATATAGAATTAGAAAAATTAGCCGACCAAGTGGCCGATTATGTCGCAAGAACGATCGCTCGCGATCGCCTTTTCGACTTAATTGGTTTCAGCATGGGGGGAATAGTCAGTCGCTACTACCTACAGCGACTCGGGGGCATCGATCGCGTCCAAAGATTTATCGCCATCTCTTCCCCCCACCAAGGAACTTTAACTGGATACACTTTGAACTTGCCGGGTATAGCCCAGATGCGTCCCAAAAGCGCTTTATTAGAAGATTTAAACCGGGACGCTGCCATGTTGGAGCGGTTGAATTTTACATCAATTTGGACTCCCTTCGATGCGATTATCCTGCCGGCAAATAGTTGCCAAATGCCCGTAGGTCGAGAAATCAAGGTTAACGTCTTGGTTCATGCCTGGATGGTTAGCGACGATCGAGTTCTCCGGGCAGTAGCAGAAGAATTAGAAGCGCCTGTCAAAGAAGCTTAGACTGGCGCTGTTTTTAGTCAGACTCAACTAAACTCCTACCGCATCGCCAACCTCGCTATGGTCTCTGGCATCAAAAATAGCTTCGTAATGACAGTAATACTTAAATTCCAACAAATTATGGAAAGGGTCTTCTAAAAAGAAAGTGCGATGCTCCAGATTAGAACCTGGAAATCGACGCTTCGGTTCCTGGTAGAACTGCAAATTATTTTGTTGTGCCCGTTCCAACAAAGCGTACCAGTCCCCTTCCTCCGTGAAAATTAAACCAAAATGTCTGGGATAAATGCCATTTTGAGGTTGTAACTCAGACGAGCTAATATGGGCGACAATTTGATTGCCGTACATATTCATAATTAGGGCATTTTTAGATTCTCGACCGATGTCGCAACCGAGACCGCTGCTATAAAATTCTTTTGCCCGCTCGATGTCGGTTATGGGGAAAGCTAGATGGAATAGGATCTGATTCATGGCTTTTAGTCTGAAATAAGGAACTCAATAAATGTTATAAAATATCTCTGGAAGATAGGCAAATTTTTTATGTTTTCTACTGATTTTATTTACTCTCTCAATCCGTGGTTAGTGGCTGTTGGTTTGAATGCGGTTTTACTAACCCTCGTCTATTTTGCTCCGAAAAAGTTATTGACACCGGCGGGAGTGGTTCACGCTTGGATACTGGGGGTAATTGTTTGGGGTAGCTTGGGATGGCAGGGATATGCCGTGGTGGGGTTTTATTTTTTAGCGGGCTCCCTAGTGACCCGCATCGGCATGGCAGAAAAGGAAGCGGCAGGCATTGCCGAAAAACGGGAGGGGGCCAGAGGGCCGGAGAATGTCTGGGGTTCGGCTTTGACTGCGGCTTTGTGCGCTTTGTCCGTTTTGGCAGTTAATCTGTTGCATCCAGATGAGGTGGTGGAGAGAAATTTAGTCTCTTTGTTGATGTTGGCTTATGCTGCCAGTTTTGCCACGAAACTTTCCGACACTTGTGCCAGCGAGGTAGGGAAGGCTTACGGCAAAAGGACTTTTTTGATTACGACCTTGCAACCGGTACCTCGGGGCACTGAAGGGGCCGTGAGTTTGGAAGGGACTTTAGCGGGGGTGGCGGGATCTTTGGCGATCGCTCTTGTCGGTTGGGCAGTTGGTGTAATTGACTTGACAGGAATCGCGTTTTGTGTTATTGCTGCCTTTGTTGGGACGAATTTAGAAAGCGTCATTGGGGCCACTCTGCAATCCGAGGTCGAGTGGTTGACAAATGAGATGGTTAATATTATGAATACCGCCATAGGGGCGATCGCTGCCATATTATTAGCTTGGGCTTGGTCTTATGCTATCCAATAGTTAGCTTAGTATCCCGGTGAGGGATTTGATACTGTCCGGTCCCGAGAATCTAAAATAAATTTTAAGATTGTGCGATGGAACGGGGAAATACAAAACCTGCGATCTACACTAGAGTTTGCAAACAAAACGTAAAATTTGAGGAGATGAACGATGGAATCTAAGCCATTTATAGTTATAGGTGAGGACGAACTTTCTTTAGCGCAAGCTTTAAAATATTTACAAATGTCGGGAAAGTTGCAATCTTTCGTAACAGAAATTGCTCGCCAGTACGTTTTAGAACAAGAGCTAGAAGAGCTAGAAACAACCACTGTCGATACAGAAAAACTGCAAAAATCCATAGCCGATTTTCGCGCCCAGAACAATTTAACAGATTCGCAAAAATTCCAGCGATGGCTAGATGAAAAAGGCATGAATTACGGAATGCTAGAAAGTCAAATAGCCAGCGGCTTTAAAATGCTGCAGCTAAAAAACTCTCTAACTGAGGGTAAACTAGAAGACTATTTCACGGAACGCAAAGAATATTTAGACTCGGTAGTTCTTTCGAGAATAGTAGTACAAGATAAAGAACTAGGAGATGCTATCTACCTAAAAATTGTAGAAGAAGGGGCGAACTTCGAGGAATTAGTTAAAGAATTCTCTATTACCAACGATCGCAATGTCAAAGGGTTAATAGGACCGGTTAGCATCGGCACTTTACCAGAATCCGTTAGAACGGCAATGGAAGGAGCTAATTCCGGGCAGGTAATGGGCCCTTTTAATATTGATGGATATTGGTGCGTGTTCCGCTTTGAAGAGTTCCAACCGGCTTCTTTCGATAATGAGAACCTGAAAAGACGACTAGAAAACGAGATTTTCGATCGCTGGTTGGCAGAGAAGCTGCAAAATTTAAAGGTCAAAATTTCAGCTAATTAACAATTGATTTTGCTAATGACTAATGGCTAATGGCCGATCGACTATTTGGCTGCTTAGTATTAGTTATTAGTAGAATGCGAACACCGAAAATAATTTATGGTTGTAGTTTTTGGCTGCACTGATTTTCCTGGGAAGGCTGGGAAAATCCTCAAATGAAGCCGAATCTGTCTGTTCGTTTTTAGCCGGCAAAAATGCACATAAGTAGAGATACCGTCGCGTCTCTAACAACCATAAATTAACCCCCTAATAACCCTGTAAAAATCAATCCAAGTAACCGATATCTATGGTCTATAACGCTGAAAAATTTGCAACTACTTCCTTGGAGGAAGCTTTCCTCAGTCAGAGAAAATGGAGAAAACCGACAACGAGCGCGATCGCCCTCGGCAGTAACCTGGGTCAATGTTGCGCTACCCTAGAAAGCGCCCTCGAAGAGCTAGACAACAGGGACCATATTACCGTCAAAGCTTACTCAAGCTGGTACACAACTGCCCCCGTTGGTCCATCACAGCCAGATTATTTAAACGGTTGTGCCATTCTAGAAGTAGGACTGAGCCCGCAAGAATTACTCAAAACTCTACTCAGCATTGAAGACCAATTCGGTCGAGTCCGTAAAGAGCGTTGGGGTCCGCGAACTTTAGACTTAGATGTATTATTATTTGGCGATTTAATTCTCGAAACGCCCGAACTGGAAATACCTCACCCGCGCATGACTCAAAGAGCTTTTGTGTTAGTGCCGTTGGCGGAAATTGCTCCAGACTCGATCGAACCGGTCTCTGGAGAGGCGATCGGTCAACTCGTCGAGAAAGTAGATCGTTCTGGAGTGAGGAAGTTCGCTCTTTAGTAGAAGGAACTTGCGCCAGATCGACGTATTTCTCCGTGCAGCAAGCTCCAGCGCGGGCAATTCTCTTATTTTCGTTGCTCGCGCTGGAGCTTGCTGAGGAAAAAAAGCACAGAAGCAAGTATTGTGCGATCGCAGCTAATAGCTCCGCGACTAAATTGGGGGTGCATCTCCTAGGTGCAAAAACCTATCTTTGGGACTAACAACTAACAACTGATACCAAGCAAGTTAAAGATATGAAAGAGTTCGATCCCCCCAAACCCCCCTTCTCAAGGGGGGCTTAAGAGTTAAAGCTCAGTTCGTAGTAATCGCTAATCGCTAATTATCTATATGAATCGCTAAAGCGATTACTACAAACAAGATTTTCAAATTAGAATAAACTCAGCGTATCTAAAACAGCCTTAATTTTAGGAACTTCATGAGTCCGAAACAAATCGGTTTTCCC
>CALKCV010000138.1 GCA_938083405.1 uncultured Microcoleaceae cyanobacterium
CAACCTGCAACTCATGGTTTTACTTACGAAGAGGCTGCAAAACAGGGACAAGAATTGTTGGAGACATTAATCGATATTTATCGGCAAGATGGCAAACCTTTGCCTCAAGCTAAGACATTAGAAAAGTCAGTTTCGTAGCGATCGCTTAAGCCATTTCCCCCCCCCGTTCGTAGCGATCCGGGAGAGCGATTTCCTATGGTAGGTAGTAAGTCCCTAACAATTTTAAAAAAAAATTCCAAAAAAAAAGAGGTCAACCGCGACGCCGTTTTACCTCAGTTTTTGACCTGGAGAACCAGGTTGGGAGCCTCGGCCTGAGTTTAAAGTTTCCGGGTACAAGCCCGGTTTACTGCCACTCAAACATCTCGGATCCCTCGTATTTTAGTTATAGGTCAAAAATACGTTATTGGCAGCCACCAACGTCGCAGTCAAACCTGTTTATTATTATAGCTATTATTTTTTGATTGTCAAGGGTTTTTAACTCTTGAAAAAAAAATTATTTTTTGCTATGCCAGAGAGATTCTACGGTTTTAGCGATCGCCTCTGCCTCTTCCCGCACTTGGCCCGGGTCTGCCCCGTCTAATAATACGGTTGCGTGGCCTAACTTTCTGCCTGGACGAGATTCTTTTTTGCCGTACCACCAGACGGAAGCGCCCTTCATCTCTTCTATTCGCTGCCGCTGGGTGGAGTAGTCGTCTTGGGCGAATTCGTAACCTAAAAGATTGACCATCACGGCCCCGCCAGATTTTAATTTGGTACTGCCCAAGGGCATACCGCACACGGCCCGCAGATGTTGCTCGAATTGCGAAGTCTCGCAGGCATCTAGGGTGAAATGACCGGAGTTATGGGTTCGTGGGGCAATTTCGTTGACTAAAATTTTGCCCTCGGCGGTGAGAAATAGTTCGATGCCAAAGATGCCAACGACGTCGAGACCGGTTAGCAAGGTACGGGCGATCGCTTCTACTTCTGCGGCGACTCCCGGATCGATGTCCGCAGGGGCGATCGCCCGACGGCAAACTTCATTTTCTTGCTGAGTCTCTACCACTGGGAAGGTCGCTACCTCTCCTGCGGCCGAACGAACGGCAATTACGGCCAGTTCTTTGACAAAGGGCACAAATTCTTGTATTAAGAGCGAACCACTCTGGAACTTCTCCCCAATAGACTTTAACTCGGCCTCGTCCTTAATAATAAAAGTCCCCCGACCGTCGTAACCGTGACGCCGGGCCTTGACCGCCATCTTTCGATCCCGTAGGACAGGCATCTTGCCTGTCCCCGTTGTCTCCCATTTGGCAAACTGGGGCACTGGCAAACCTAAATCTCTCAGACGGCAGAGTTGGTGGTACTTATCTAATAAAGGTGTTAATACTGACAAATTGGGGCGAAAAGATACGCCCTGCCGAGTTAGGGGCAAAAGGGCATCTAAGTTAATAAATTCGTTCTCGAAAGTTATAACGTCGCTGCGGGTTGCGAGTTTGGCAGTTGCTTCGGCATCGTCTATGGGGGCAAGGATAGTTTCGGCGGCGATCGCTACTGCCGGATCGTCTTTACTCGGGGTTTGAACTATTAGAGAAATTCCTAAAGATTTTGCTGCATCTGCCATCATCCACGCTAACTGACCTCCACCAATAACGCCTACTTTTTTAATTTTGCTCCCGGGACGATCTGCTATTTCATTAATCTTCGTTTCTATCATCACAATTAACTTTTTCTGGGTTAACATTTTCTGGGTTAACAATTAACATAAAGCGATAATTGTTGGGTTTTTTTTTAATTTTAGCTTTACCCTATTTTTTCCACGGCCACTTTGTCCCCATTTCTGTCATTGCCGAGAATAGCAGATAAAGAATCAGAATAGTTACGCCGATCGCAAAGGGTACGATGTCTTCTGGCATTTGCTGTAGCTGCGGTTAATCTCAAAAGAAGATGATACCATGCAAGGCGATCGGCTCTGCGGAATTAAAAAACCTGGTTTCTGGACGGACCGTGGCGATCGCTACTAAACTAAAAAACCCGGTTTTTCTAACAATACCTTCGCCATTTTTCCGTCAAGGCGTTCCTCGCCCGCCAGAAACCGGGTTTTTCCAAAAAAACCCGGTTTATTAGATATTCATGCTTATTTCTTGGTTGCGGTCTTAATTGTTTTTTACTTTTATCAAAAAATGATATATCTGAAATTTACCCTGATTTTCATCCTTCCTCTTCTTGCTATTAGTTTAATTATTTGGCGTTTTTACTTAGAACCCAAATTAACTATGTTTGACGAAGACAGACGGGTTGAAAATTTCCGCAATATGAAGAAACTTTTCCCCAGCAAACCCATCCTCGCTTCTCCCCAACCTTATCATTTTCAAGAAAACCTAATACCTGTAAATGTTTCCTATAGTTTCCTGGGGGAAACCAGGGAAATGCAAGAATTTTTAGAACGGATATTAACTACTGGTTTATTAATAATTAAAAATGATGTAATTGTTTGCGAACAATATTTTTTAGGTAACTCTAAAACCAGTAAAAGTACGTCTTGGTCGGTAGCTAAATCATTTATTTCTGCACTGGTGGGGATTGCGATCGATGAAGGTCATATCGACAGCGTTAACGACCCAATTACTAAGTACGTTCCAGAGTTAGGAAAATCTGCTTATAATAAGGTGCCAATTAAAGACGTTCTTCAGATGTCGTCTGGGGTTGACTTCAGCGAAGATTATGAAGATAAAAATGCCGATATTAACCGACTTTTAGAACAGTTATTTTTGTCATTTTTGCCTTTAGAGAAGTTGATTCTCAACTTTCCTTCGCAAAAGCGATCTGGAGAAGTTTTGGAATACGTCAGCATCAATACTCAAATTTTGAGTTTGTTATTAAAACGGGTAACTGGACGAGATATTGTCAGTTATTTAGAAGAGAAAATCTGGCAGCCGATGGGGGCGGAAGATGATGCTTATTGGCTGACGGATTTGTATGGAAACGAGGTAACTTTTTGCGGGTTAAATGCGACTTTAAGAGATTATGCTAAATTTGGTTTGCTCTATCTCCATGGAGGGAAGTTCGACGGCAAACAAATAATCCCAGAAAGCTGGGTTAAAGAGTCTATAACACCCGATCGCCCCCATCTCCAACCGGGGGCAACGGGGGAGAGAAATTGGGAATGGGGCTATCAATATCATTGGTGGGTGCCGGTAGGTTCGCGGGGAGATTATTGCGCTGGAGGAGCTTGGGGGCAATACATTTATATCGCTCCAGAAAAGAATTTAGTTATTGTCAAAAGCGGTGCTGGAAATAGCGTTTCGAGAACGGAGGATGACGACGAAACTATTGCTTTATTCAGAGCGATCGCTTCGGAATTAACAATTAACAATTAATAATTAATAATTAACAATTGTAGGTAGCGCGCACGCGAACCTCCACCCAACTTTAATGATGTTGGGTTGGGAACATCTCAGTTTTGCAAAAGATGTTGGGTTCCACGGAGGTCCGCACAACCTACAAACTACGAATAGACATTAAAAATACCCTAGTTAATAAT
>CALKCV010000139.1 GCA_938083405.1 uncultured Microcoleaceae cyanobacterium
AAATATCCTAACTCCCGAACCAGTGGCATATATAAACGTAACTAGCGGTACCACAGGCAAGGTGAAAAGGGTTCCGATTACCAAACGATTTTATAACAATATGCAGTTAAATACTCTGACTGCTTTGGGATTTTTAAGCAAAGGCTTAGATTCTCGGGGAGCGAGTTTGGGAAAAGTCTTAATCACAAACAGCAAAAATAAATTAGGAAAAACCGAAGCAGACATAGAATATGGTTCCCCTGGACCGAATTTACTGCGGAATTTTAATTGGTTATATAAACAATTTTTTGCTAGTCCTTACGAAGCTCTCGATATAGACGAGCATTTTGCTCGCAATTATGTGGGCTTGCTGTTTGCTTTACAGAATCCTGACATGAGAGGTATGGCAGGCAATTTTCCGATGTTTCTTTTGCGGTTGTGCAAGATTTTAGAGGAATATGCAGAAAGTTTTATTGAAGATATTGAAAGGGGCAAAATTAATCCGAATTTAGAAATAAAACCCGAAATTAGAGCGAGATTAGAAAAGTTATTGAGACCTTCAGGGAGTAATGGCGATCGCCTCCGCAATATCATAAAAACCGAAGGCAAATTAACCCCCAAACGAGCTTGGAAAAATCTATCATTTGTAATGACTGCCCGAGGTGGAACTTCTAATTTTTACTTAGCTCGTTTTCCCGAATATTTTGAAGACGTACCAGTTTTTGGCACGGTTTATTCTTCAGCAGAAGGCTTCTGGAGTATTTGCCCGGAATTAGATAAAGACGGTAGCCTTTTAGCAATGACCAGTAACTTTTTTGAATTTATCCCCAGGCAAGAATGGGAAAACGAACATCCGAAAACTTTACTCGCTTCTGAAGTTAAAGCTGGAGAATTTTATCGAATAATAACGACTGGTTATAACGGTTTTTATCGCTATGACATTGGCGATGTAGTAGAGGTGGTAGGTTTCTGGGAAAAAACTCCTTTAATCGTATTTCGCCATCGTCGGGGCGGGCTTTTATCTTCTTTGTCAGAAAAAACCACAGAAGCTCATGCCATCTTAACTATGGCAGAGTTGACGAAAGAATTTGGTTTATCTTTGACTGATTTTTGTCTTACTTTATCTGAGGAAGATTTTCCAGCTAATTATTTGGTTAATATAGAGCTAGCTGGTGCTAACGAACTGAATAATCCCGAGTCATTTTTGCTTCGTTTCGACGAAAAATTGAAGGTAGTTAATCCTTATTATGGAGTGAAACGCAATGGCGAAGGACTGCCACCGCCGCGCTTGCGAATTCTGGCATTAGGGAGTTTTGAAATTATTAGCCAGCGTCAAATTAAAAAGGGAATGTCTGATTTTCAGTTGAAGCATCCTCATATTAGCGAAAAGAGGGATTTTTTAGCGGGATTAACTGTATTAAAAGAGGTGAGATTGCCAGAAGAAAGCGCTCTTTAGAAAATTATTGCAATCCTTTGGTATAAAGCGATATTTGAGAAACAGGGTTTCTGGCCCCCGATGTTTCATAACCCCCGGACGGATTGCTATAGCCGCTTTACCTTTGGGTTGCTATAATAAATGATAACGAATAGATTGAGATAGCGTCTATTTTTAGCTCATTTTTCTATTATCAAAAAAGCTTATGCCATCATCAAATAATCGAGAATTTTACACTTGGAAAGGATATAATTGCGCCTACGAATATTATCCGGGGCGGGGGACGCAAACTTCTAATATTCCTTTACTACTTTTGCATCCTATCGGGGTAGGATTATCTAACAATTTTTGGCATCGTTTTTGCTCTGAGTGGCGAACGCGCAATTTCTCTAATCCTATTTACAACCCCGACCTTTTGGGTTGCGGCCATAGCGATATGCCCGGGGTAGCTTATTTAAGCGAAGACTGGGCGGGACAGTTGCAATTTTTCTTAGAAAATGTTGTCAAAAAACCGGTTATAGCGATCGCTCAAGGTGCCGATTTACCGGTGCTTCTTTCTTTAGTTAAAATACAACAAGAACCTAACTTTCTCAAAGGCTTAATTTTTGCCGGGCCTCCTTCTTGGGAAGTCATAACTACTCCTAGTTCGCAACGGAGTCAAAAAATAATTTGGAACCTGTTATCCTCTCCTTTGGGAAGTGCTTTTTATCTTTACGCCCGCCGCCGTCAATTTTTAAATTCTTTTTCTGTAAAACAGTTATTTGACGATGCGAAAGATGTGGATAAAGAATGGTTGGATACTTTGGAAAAGGGGGCGGTTAATCTCAAAAGTCGTTATGCGGTTTTTTCTTTTTTAGCGGGTTTTTGGCGGCAGAATTATGAAGAGGCGATCGCCTCTATCGAGCAACCAACTTTAGTAATTTTCGGAGAAGGTGCTTCTAGCATTTCCCGAACTAAAACGACAGAAACTCCCCAAGAAAGACTCAATGCTTATCTGAAAACTTTGCCTCGGGGCGAAGGTTCGATTATTCCCGGACGCAATGTTTTACCCTACGAGTCTCCCGCTAAATTTGTCGATGTCGTGGGAGAGTTTTATCAAAAGCTGGCTAATATCAATTAATAATTAATAATTAATAATTAATAATTGTCGGAGTCTCCTCGAAGCCCGTACTCTCGATCGCGCAGGGCCGCAACGATTGCTACAGCAAAGCTGACGGAAGGCCAGGGTTATAGTTCTCCAAAACTCCAAAGCCCAACTAAGTAGTCCAGCAAAATAATTTGAACAAAAATTTGTGGAGGCCCACTGACCTGTTTTAGTGGTAAATGAACCGTTAATGGCGCGTAGGCACCCAATTGTTAATTGTTAATTGTTAATTGTTAATTGCGCTCGACCCAGAAAGCTTCTTAAAAATGGTATCCGAATCCGACGCAACCTACGCCGCGATCTTCAATCCCATACCCCAAAGGCTCCTAAAGGATCTAAAGCGATTTTAGGTATTCTCAAAAGTTTGTGCCATAATCTATGCTAGTCCAATTGCCCATCCACCAATAGCGGAGAAGATTGAATTGTGGAAGTCGTTCAAGAATATATGCAGGGTCTTTACGACAGTGGCCTATATCCAGACCACTACATCTGCCACCAAAAACGGGGAAATTTAGTTGAAATTGAAGAAGAGGCCACGGGAGTTCGGCGCGAGGTTTTGACCTTCTGTACCAACGACGTTTTAGGTTTGGTCCAGTCGAAGGCGGTCAAGCAAGCAGCCATTGATGCCATCCTCCAGTACGGCACCTCTAATAGTTCTTGTCCCACTTTAAGCGGTCGCATCGACCTCCATCGCCAACTCGAAAGAGAAATTTCGGCCTTCAAGCATTTACCTCATACCCATCTATTTCTTAACGCTTGGATGGCAATGCAAGCTTTAATCGATGGTTTCTGTCATTTCGCCGCACCAGTGCGGGGCTTTCACAACGATCGCGAGACTCTGATAATGACGGACGTTCTCAACCACGGCTGCATCGTCTCGGCGGTGGTAAATGCGGGGACTCGTTCGGGTAGAGTTTTTAGTCACAGCGCTAAAGTTAGGGTCAAGCCTTATCGGCATTGCGACGTTGGAGACTTGGCGCGGAAGTTGCGGCGCTATGCCAAGCCGGGCGATCGCATTATGTTGGTTTCCGATGCAGTTTTCTCCATGGATGGGGATATAACTCCTTTACCAGAAATGCTGGATGTCTTGGAAAACTATCCAGGTAGCGTTATCGTTATGGATGAAGCCCATGCCTCCGGGGCGCTAGGAGCTACTGGCGGCGGAATTTACGAACACTTCGGAATTAGGCCCCAAGAAGTTCAGCGTCGCGGTATGGTTCCTATAATTATGACTACTTTTTCTAAATTTGCCGCCTCTGCGGGAGCGGCTATTAGCAGCCATACCAAAGAACTAACCGATCTGCTGGATGTCTGCCCCACCTCCATCGGCACGATTTCTCTGCCGCCGCCTACCACTGCGGCAGCCCTGGAAGCCATCCGTCAGGTACGCCAAAATCCCGAATTGGTCCAAACCCTCCAAGCAAATACTCGTTATTTGCGATCGCGCTTTATCGAACACGAATTCGAGGCTATTGGAGAAACCAACGTCATTCCTGTAATTTTACCCGAAGAAATCAATCCCAAGCTTTTTTCGAGCCAGTTAATAGAAGAGTACGGCCTGTGGGTTTCTCCTATTTGGTTCATTGCCAAACCAAGAATGCGAGTAGTTGCCAACGCCCTCCACACCAAAGAAGATATGGATCGTCTGGTGGCAGCGATGGTGGCAACTCGAAATGCTTTGTACCGTCCGAAAACGATGGTGGCTACTTAAGCGAGTTTTCTTAATTTTGATTATTTATCTGTGCCTCGATGGAAACGATTAACTTTGTATTGCCCGTATTGAGCGCGATCGCCCGACGCGCCCGAGCGAATTTTGTCGCCAAAACCAAGCAAATAGATGCCGTACAAGAACAATTTTTGCTAAAGTTGCTCGGCACCCATCAAGATACGGAACTAGGCAGACAATTCGGACTCCCTGAAATCAAAACTATCGATCGCTTTCGAGAACGAGTTCCCATCTTGCCCTACAGCAGCTACGCGCCTTACACGGAACGCATCGCTAAGGGCGAAGCGAACGTTCTCAATCCAGAGCCGGTAGTTTATATCAATCTAACGAGCGGCTCCACTGGCAACCAGAAGAAAGTACCGGTCACTAAACGCTTCCACAAATCCTTAATAAGCGCTAATTTGGCATCCATAGGTTTTGCCTTCGATGCCTGTGCGTCCCACTCCCGACCGGACAGAAAGTTAGAATTTGGCAAATTATTAGTCACTAACTCAACGCAAATTCAAGGTCGGACTGACGGCGGTATCGAATACGGACCGGTGACGGTGGGCAGCTTGCGTCGGGGTCAACTGCTTTACCAATTAGTCTTGGCTAACTCCTACGATACTTTAGCGATCGCCGATAGCGTATCCCGACACTACGTTAGTTTGCTCTTTGCCTTGGGGGAAGCGGGGGTGCGCTCGCTGGTGGCTAATTTTCCGATGCTGGTTTTGCGGACTTGCGGCTATTTAGAAAAATACGCTCGGGACCTGATAAACGATCTAAAAAAAGGAGCGATCGCCCCCTGGGTGCAACTAAAACCCGAACTTCGCGCCAAACTGGAACGACAGTTGCGCCCCAACCCGAAACGGGCGAAAGAATTAGAAGAGATTCTCAAAGGCGAAGGCAGACTAACCCCCAAACTCGCTTGGCCGAATTTATCCTTCGTTACGAGCGCCTTTGGGGGAACTTCGGATTTTTATTTCGAGCGATTTCCCGACTATTTTGGCGATACTCCGAGATTTGGCGGCATTTTTGGAACTGCGGAGGGGCATTTCGGCATTTACCACGATTTTAATAACGAAGGAAGCATTCTGGCCATCGACAGCGGCTTTTTTGAATTTATCCCAGAGGAGGAGTGGGAGGCAGAACAACCAAAAACGGTAATGCCTGCGGAGGTAAAGACCGGCCGGCGCTATCGGATTTTAGTAACTAGCTACAGCGGTTTCTACCGTTACGATATCGGCGACGTGGTGGAGGTGTTAGGTTTTTACGAAAGCACGCCGATAATCGTATTTCGCCACCGACGGGGCGGGTTGCTCTCCTCGACTACGGAGAAAACTACCGAGTTTCACGTCACCCAGGCGATGCAAGCCTTGTGCCAAGAATTTCAGGTGGAGTTAGAGGATTTTTGTGTTGCTTTATCGGCAGATGAGTTTCCAGCGCGGTATTTGGTGAATGTAGAATTGGCAGGCGATCGCTCCCCGGACAACCCGAAAGCTTTTTTAGAGCGTTTCGACTATTGGTTGGCAGAGTTTAACAACCCCTACGGCACCGTGCGTAGGAGCGAAGTGCCACCGCCGCGACTGCAAATTTTAGCCCCGGGAAGTTTTGCCACCGTTCGTCGGCGACAGGTCGAGAAAGGGATGTCCGATTCTCAATTGAAGTTTCCCCATATTAGCGAAGAGCGGAAATTGCTGGAGGGGTTGAGGGTGGTGCAGGAAGTAGAATTATAAGTAATTAATAATTAATAATTAATAATTAATAATTGTTGGACTCTCATCCTCGGGGTGGCGAATTACCGTTAATACAGCCCTCGTCCGCGACCTAATTTTTGTTGAAATTCCGCCGGCCGCGACTACTTATAGGAATAGAGCCGCAA
>CALKCV010000140.1 GCA_938083405.1 uncultured Microcoleaceae cyanobacterium
GATTAATTTGGTAAGATGCAAAATTAATATTTGTAAGGTGCGCGCCCGGCACCCCATTGTTAACTGTATGCTACCTTCTAACTGTCAACTTTTACTAATTAAACCATGTCCGAACCGAAGAAAACCTCCCGCACCCTAGTAGGAATAGCAGGCATAGTCGCCATCGCCACCCTAGCTAGCAAAATAGCAGGTTTAGTCAGACAACAGGCGATCGCCGCTGCCTTCGGCGTGGGCCCGGCCATCGATGCTTATAACTACGCCTACGTCATCCCCGGTTTCCTGTTAATCTTGCTCGGCGGCATTAACGGGCCCTTCCACAGCGCCATCGTCAGCGTTTTGGCCAAACGCAACCGAGAAGAAGCGGCGCCATTAGTAGAAACCATTACGACTTTAGTCGGCGGTTGTCTTTTATTAGTAAGTATTGCCCTAGTAATTTTTGCCGATCCATTAATAGATTTAGTCGCCCCGGGATTAACATTAACTCCCGCTGGTTTAGAAATAAGAGCGATCGCCATCCAACAATTTAAAATTATGGCTCCGATGGCCTTATTAGCAGGATTAATAGGCATCGGTTTCGGCACCTTAAACGCGGCGGATATGTATTGGCTGCCATCTATTAGTCCGCTATTTTCTAGCATGGCAGTAATAGTGGGTTTGGTAGTTCTCGCCTTCCAATTAGGAACAGAAATTACTGCCCCAGAATATGTTTTTACTGGGGGCGTAGTTTTAGCGATCGCTACTTTACTCGGGGCAATTTTTCAATGGTTAGTACAGCTGCCGGCTTTATGGCAATCTGGTTTGGGAAAATTGCGCTTGCGATTCAATTTCAACCGCCCCGGAGTCCGAGACATTCTCAAAGTAATGATACCGGCAACCCTCTCCTCGGGAATGTTACAAATTAACGTTTATACCGACTTATTTTTTGCTTCTTATATTCCCCAAGCGGCGGCGGCCATGGCCTATTCCGGTTTATTAGTTCAAACTCCTTTAGGCATTATTTCTAACGTAATTTTAGTACCATTTTTTCCCGTCTTCTCCCGCCTCACGGCCCCAGAGAGCAAAACCCAATTAAAATACCGCATTCGGCAGGCGCTGGTACTAACTGGAATAACGATGCTGCCCTTGGGAGCAATTATGGTAACTTTAGCGCTGCCCATAGTGCGGGTAGTGTACGAACGCTACGCCTTCGATCTGCTAGCATCGCAATTTGTGGCCTCGGTGTTAATGGCTTATGCGGCGGGGATGTTTGTCTATTTGGGGCGGGACGTGTTAGTGCGGGTTTTTTACGCCCTGGGGGATGCGACAACTCCATTTCGGGTTAGCGCTTTCAATATTTTTCTCAACGCTTTATTAGATTATTTATTAGTGAAAAGCTTTGGTGCCCCCGGTTTGGTCTTGGCTACGGTGGGGGTTAATATTATTTCCATGGTGTTGTTGTTGTGGTTGTTGGATCGGAAGTTGGGAGGTTTGCCCTGGGGAGAATGGAGTAAATGTTTTGCGGGTTTAATTGCTGCGGCTGCGGTAGCGGGTTTGGTAAGTAGGGGCACTCTCTGGGGTTGCGTGCAGGTTTTAGGTAACGATGGTTTTGTGGTGCAGTTGTTGCAGTTGTGTTTGTCGGGGGGTTTGGGTTTGGCAGCTTTTGGGTTGTTAGCGTTGCAGATGAGGTTGCCAGAAGTAGATATGGTAGTGGCGCGAGTGCGCCAACGTTTGGGGAGGTAAATAATTAATAATTAATAATTAATAATTAATAATTGTCGGACCTTCATCGTTCTAGCGTTAATAATTGCGCCATCCGCAGGGGAATTTTTGAACGAAAATGCCGCCGGCCGCGACTACTTAAAAGGCCGCTAACTAGCCGTCAACTCTATCGGCACCCGATGGAATCTTTGCTCTACCATTTCTCTGCCTCTTCTAATGCGTATTGGCTGTATCCAGCATAGACTTCGGTCCTATCTGCTGCAATTTCGTAGCGCGAGTATTGCGGCGACACAGACTTCATTAATTCCGAAGCCTCCTCCCACTTAGCAGCTACCTCCAACCACTCCTGGCGAGAACTAGCAATTTTACCCGCACCATTGGCTTCCTGGGCCAGTCGTACCGCTTTAGCAAAAGCCTCTTTAGAACTGGCCAAACTATCTTGAGTATTTTCTGAAGTGGTAGTACCAAGGGGAGAACCCTCTGGAGCAACCTCGTTTCTGGAGGCTTGAAGGCCATCGAGATCTTGTAAATTCAGCCAATTAGATAGCAACCCGCTCAACGCAAACATAAAGAGGGTTAGAGAAATACCAGCGATCGCTCCCAAGATAAACTGGCCCGACAAACGGTTGGCGATCGTATCTTGGAAAAAGTTCGGCCCCGTCAAAGTAATGTCTTGAGACCAGAGCAATTGATTTTCTGCATCCCGGCTAATTTCTTCCAACCAGAGCAACTGCTGTTCTCGGACGATCCGACTGTTAATTTTCACCCGATTAATATTGCGAGGTGAAATCTCCTGCAAAATCTGCCGGACTCGCTCCACTAAAGCAGACTGTTCCAATTGCTCTGCTGAAGGTGCTTCGCACAAGAGATTCAAGATACCATCCACAAAAACTGCTCTGGTTCGGACTCCAGTATCGGCTAGCTTTTCATTAAGGACTTGGATAATCGCTGCCACGCCGCCTTGGCGAGCTTGTACGAGAATGTCATCTACCGGTTCTACCATTGCCTTTCGCTGCAATTGATTGGCGGTTAACATAAGCTGTATCTTATTTTCCTAATTTATCTCAAATTTGAAATCGGGAACGGAGAATCGGGAATTACAAAGAGCAAATCTATGGCCACTCCCCTGACAGAATAACAAAGCGCCCCAAAAATGTGCGCAATTGCGCACAAAAATTCGACCTTTACTCGGTCCATCTCCAAAACGTGCGCCAATGGGGCACAAACATTTGACGGTATGAAAACCCGGTTTCTTGGTGGATGTAGGACAACTCGCTCGCCAGAAACCGGGTTTTTAATAAAAACCCGGTTTCTTAAATCTCGATGCCCGCGTTGGTATTGTTACTATGCATCCAGTTAAGCCGTTCGCGATCGCAAAACCCCCATACCCCATTCCCATGTTAGAATTTGCCAAATAATCCCAGGGCAAACAGGACATTATTTTATGGTTAAATCCCTTAAAGGCAAAATTTTTGTTGTCGATGACAATATTGACACCGATCAAATTATTCCCGCCGAATATCTGACATTAGTACCTTCCAAACCCGATGAATACGAAAAACTAGGCAGCTACGCCATGATTGGACTGCCCGATCGCTACGGCAAATTTATTTCTCCAGGGGAAATGAAGACTGCCTATCCTATTATTATCGCAGGAGAAAACTTTGGTTGCGGTTCCTCCAGAGAACACGCACCGATCGCTCTGGGTGCCTCGGGAGTTCGGGCAGTCATCGCTCAATCTTATGCCCGTATTTTCTTCCGCAACTGTTCCGCCACTGGCGAGTTGTATCCCTGGGAGTCATCCGATCGCCTCTGCGACATCCTCAAAACTGGCCAGGAAGTTACCATTGATTTTGAAAACAATCTCTTAATCGAGCATTCCCAAGACAAAACTTATCAGCTTAAATCTCTCGGAGAAGTCAGACCAGTAATTGATGCGGGCGGTCTTTTTCCTTATGCTCGTCAAACAGGCATGATTCCATCTTAAGTCACGATAAAACCAGTTTTTATTACTCATAGCAAAGCTGCTGCCAGATAAAATACCGGCAGCAGCCAAAAGATAAAAATAACCCTTCCTTGCTTTAAGTTTCTATAAACTCTTGTATCTTGCGAGTCATTTTATCTACAATTCCCTCGGAAGCTTTAAACTCCGCTTCGTCTTCTAAACGCTTAACAGTCTCCTCTGGCAGATCGAGAAGAGCGACTAATTTTTTATAAGCGATCTCCTCATCTTCGTTAATTTTTGCTTCCTCGGGAGTCCGAGAACTACAAGCAATTACCTCATAACCTAATTGCAATACCAGTTCTTTTTCTTCCTTAGTTGTTAGTTTAGGAATCAACTCCTCCAAAGGGATATTTTGCATCATATAATCCCGCAGTTCTTGTTGGAGCTCTAACTGTCGATCGCCCTTAGCAAACAAGCTACTAAATTTATTGAGCATTAAGTCCACTTCTTCCGTAGCTAGTTGCCCGTCAGACCATGCCATAGAAGCAACTATCCGCAATAGATCCATCTGGCGGGGGGTAATTGATGGTGGTGGTGGTGGTGATACCATAGGTTTCTCCTCTAAATTGAACAACCGCAAAAACTAGAATTTTTAATTTCTGCTTGCCACATTATCTTTAGCTGCTAGATAATTGAGTTCAATTCTACCCCTAACCATCCATAAAAGTTCTCTTTTTGTTGGGCGGAAGGTCTTTTAAGTGGTAAAACTTTGTAGTTACTCGGAGGACTAGGAGCCAGAGTAAGCTGACAAGTTCGCAGTTCGTCTTGATGGAAGAGAGTTACTTCTATAGTTTCTCCTGGGTCGTAGTCTTTCAGGCGTTCGCTCAATTTGTCCGCGCTTACCCTAAAACCATCAATGGCCAGCAGTTGGTCTCCAGCATCAATTCCCGCTAGCTGTGCGGGACTTGCCGCTTCCACAAAATCGATTGAATTTTTTCCTTTTTCCCCCGTTACTTTCCAACCAACGTAGGGAGTCTTATTCTTTTCTTCTTTGAGAAACAATCCAAAAGGTTCGAGATAATCGTTTAATGGCAATTCATCCGTACCATTTATGTATTTCCCATAAAAATCGTCCAAATCCACACCCGCAACAGATTCTATTACTTCTTGCAATTCTTCTGGGGTATAGCCTATTTCTGGTTTGCCAAACCGTTCCCACATTTGCACCATTACATCATTTAGGGAGCGTTTATTTTGAGAATTTTCTCTGATTAATAAATCCAGCATCAAAGAAATCAGCGACCCTTTCAAATAATAGGAAATTTGGCAATTATTACTATTAGCATCTCGCCTATATAATTTAATCCAAGCATCCCAGCTAGACTCGCTTACTGGTTGAACTTTTCTCCCCGGCGTTGTTTGTACTTGAGTAATTTCTTTACTCAATGCTTGGAAAAAAGTTTTAGCATCATAAATTCCCGCTCTATAGGGAATTATTAAGTCGTAAAAGCTAGTCGTTCCTTCACAAAACCAGAAAGAAGGGGTGTAATTTTCGGCATCGTAATCAAATACTTCTAATGCTTTTGGTCGGATGCGCTTCACGTTCCACAGATGAAAAAATTCGTGGGCGACTAATTGCATGAAGCGATGGCGTTTTTCTTTATTTTTGAAACCAAAGCGGGGATAATTAAGAGAGCAGCTCTCTTTGTGTTCTAAGCCACCATAACCATTTCCAGATAGATGTAATAGGAATAAATAGCGATCGTAAGGCAGTCCGTTAAATATTTTTGCTTCTTCTTCAATAATTTTTTGTATGCCGGGAATTAGATTAGCTGGTTCCGCGTTACCTTTTCCCCAAATTGCTAATTGATGAGATTTTCCCCTTACTTCAAATTCATATAATTGATGGGTGCCTATTTCAAAGGGGCTATCTACTAAAGTGTCAAAATCTGGTGCTAGAAAAGTGTTAGAGCGATCGCTTATTTCCGGCAAAGTTGCAGTCACTTTCCACTCTGGTTTGGGAGGTACTATCGCAATCTCAATTTGCTCTTTTTCCGCTCCAGGAATATAAAATAACAGCGCCGCACTATTAAAATAACCATGACTGCTATCTAGGTGATTGGTGCGCACCGTTAATTCGTTGGCAAATATGCGGTACTGTACCGTTATTTCCGTTGTTTGTTTAGTTTCTATTTGCCAGTGATTTTTACTTACCTTGCGCCAAGGCAACGGGCGTTCGTCTTCCCCATAAGCGCAGAAGTCTTGAAGGTGTTTTGAGTATTCTCGTATTAGATAAGAACCAGGAGTCCAGACTGGCATTTTTAAATCTAGCAACCCGCTGTTTGAAGAGGTAGGATACAGCTTTTGTATGTTGGCGCGCAAACTTACTTCAAATAAATGGGTAGCTGGCTGAGGCATTGCTACCTTGTATTGAATGGCAGATTTGTTCAAAGATGGTAGAGGTGGAGCGGTTTTAGTTTCAGTCATGGTTATTAAGAATTGCTCTGGAAATTGATAATTGCTGCATTTAGCACCCTTAATTAGTTTTTTATAGAGTTAGTTTGGGTACATCTCATATTTGCAAAAAGAGTCAAGAGGTCAGGGAACTACCAAAAAAGCACCAAAAAGCTATCGTCGAGCGGTTAGTTCGTTTGAGCCATTGAGACGCACCCGTCTGTTTTGGAGTTAATTCAATTCATTTATTGACTTGCTAAATGGGTTAAATGTTTAGTATTTATTAATTGAATTGTCTGCCTTTCTGTATTAATTCTTAACCAGCGTTTGGATTGGAGTTTTTCCATTATTTTGCTAGTTTCTTCTACTGTTATATCTGTTACGTCCGCTAAATCTTTGTATGGAATATTGAAAATTTCGGTTACTTTTTCGCTTTTGACACCATAATTTTCTGCTAGCTCCACCAAAGTGTTTGCTAGTTTTACAGCCGGGGGGCGATGACGAATTTGAGACCGCAGGTTTGTTTGCCTTAAGCGTCTTACCATTAGTTGGAGCATTCTATGGTGAAGCTGCGGGTCTTTGAACAAAGTTTGGATAAATCTTTGAGCA
>CALKCV010000141.1 GCA_938083405.1 uncultured Microcoleaceae cyanobacterium
CTGTCTATGTATCTGCCGATGTTTGCGGTGTTTGAGAATTTGTAAGGCAATTAACAATTAACAATTAACAATTAACAATTAATAGTTGTTAGTTGTTATAGCAATCCCAAACGATCCATGCAAACAATGTTGTAGGGGCAACAGCATTCGGGCGTTCAATTACGAAAAAAAGCATAAATGTCGATGTCCGTTCTGTTTGCCCCGCCCTAGCGTTTAATGTCTGGCTTTAGAGCTATTAAAAAAAAATTATAAACTGTTTAGGATTGCGGTAGTTGTTAGTTGTTAATTGTTAATTGTTAATTGTTAATTGTTAATTGTTAATTGATATGAGCGTTAAACAATCCCATTACGAAAGTTTATTAGCAGAGTACAGCAATTCTGAGGCGGCGATCGCTCTTCTAAAACAACATCGACCTTACATGGAAATGATTCCTAGCATGCGTCGCCCAGAAGATAGCGTAATTACTATCCCTCTGCCGATCGTTCGCCTCCGAGATGGGGTTTCCTATTCTGGGGGGCAGCAGGGGGTCAGCATAGCGCCAGGCCAAGCTGTTAGCTTGCCCTGCGATTTGGGGATTTTTATGTGCGACCCCGAGTGGAAGGTGAAGACGGGGGTCGAAATTTTTGTCTTTATTCATCGCCCTGATGAAGATTTTTATCAGTTACTCAGTCGTTGGCGGGAAACTAGGGTTTGGTTGGACAAGGACTATGAATGGGTTATGCCTCATCAATATAGATATATCTACTCCCAAGAAGCTGAGGATATCTATCCTTTGTTTGTTTTATTTTCGGAAACTCCTGAAAGAATTAAAAAGGGCTTGAGCGGAGCTCGCCTTCCTTTTGTGGTGCATTCGACTTGGGATGATGATGCCCGAGAGTCGACCGCACCCATAGAGTTTATGGATGCTTCGACGGAAGAATCGGATGTTGAATTATCGGAGGATTTGCTCTTGGAGGAGCAACCACAATTATACGATTTTGACTCTAATGGCGATCGCCCCAAAGAACCAGATTGGAAATGGGATGATGGATCGATGGTGGGAGGTGATGGAGAGAATTAAATCGCTACAACTTTGCCTAGAGAATGAGTATGACAAGTGACGGACAGGCATTCCGCCTGTCCGATATTTTTATTTATTTGACAAACTGGGGCATGACTTCGGCTGCGGTAAATAAACCGTAAATTCCCCGTCGGTGTAAAGATACCCCTGCTTTTAGATAGCCAAATGCCGGACCGCAAACGTTGGCTGCCATGCTGGTTTCGTCTCCGAGGGTAAAGGTGTGAGTAGAAATTTTCCCCTCGAAGGTGCGACCGGTTACTCGGACGTTGGTACTTAAGGGTTTTTTGGCGTTGCGCGTATCGACTATCCCTCCTACCGTCACGCGATCGCGCGGACAAATTCCGGCTAGCTCTAACATCACGTCGTCGGCGTGTTCCATATTTTCTAACTCTAATAGCCCGTTAGTCCGGTCCAACAATGCTTCGACTTCGGCATCGGTCATGGCCTTGGCTTTCTCTACGTCGTACTCTGGGAGATGGCCGATGTCTTCGCGAATGGTGGCCCGGTAAGCTTCCCAATTGGCGATGCCGACACCAAAGGTTATTTTCACGCTGTGAATCTCTGCGTAGCTTTGGGCGGCGATCGCTGCTGCTGCTGTTAACAATCCCGGAGTGGCCCCGCAACCGCTCATGTAGGTAATGCCTGCTGCCTGCAATTCGTCTTTCATGGCCAGCAGTTGTTCGACGGCGCTGGTCCGTTTGATGGCATCTACTAATACTCCCCGCCAACCTGTTGCTATAAATTTTTGCGCTACTTCGGCCATGAAGGTGTTGGGCAAGTTGGGCAAGGCCAAAAAATAACCATCGACGGTATGGGCTACTTCTATTAATTCTTCGATGCTGCTACTGCTGAGGACGCCGCCTGGTTCTACATGGCCTATGGAACCTTGTTGTTGATAGGCGCTGATGCAGCGATCGCCGTTCAATCCTTCCGGTTGGTAAACATAACCTTTTTTGTCTGCGGCTGCTACCCAGCGCATTTCTCCTTTGGGAGCTAATACTCTCGCTGCTGCTTGGCCAAGACCGCCAAAACCCAGGACTCCTACGCTAATTGTTTGGTTATTACTCGTATTCATAGTATTGCTCTGTTTGTTTTTTCTAAAATTTTTATAGCTGTGACTGTTGAAAATACTTCTTTTGGCCAGAACCAAAGAACATAATAGGGATCGGCCCTTTACTTTCATTCTTTCAGATGGCTTGACGGATTGCAAAAAATACGCGAAACTTAACAAACAACTGATTTATTGCTTCCGACTATAATAACTTTTGTTAAGTTATGACTCGTTTTATTTCAATTTGTCACAATTGATTTATGAGCAAGACGAGTCGGCTTACCGCCAAGGGGGCAGGGAGGTCCGATGGGAGACTGGCTAATAGAGGCCATTAATCCCAAGGATCGAAAAGGACCGAAAAAACTCAAGGCAATTATTTTGGGCGCAATCTAATGTCCCAAGGTTGCCAGTGGAACATCAACCGAGGACTCATGTATGAGTATGGAAACTTTGGAGTTTGTCATTTATCCAGATGGCAGGGTGCAGGAAAAGGTGACCGGTATTATCGGCGCTAACTGTGCTGAGGTTACGGCGGCGATCGAGGAGGAACTTGGCGTGGTGCTGAGTCAGGAGCCAACTAGCGAACATTTCGCTGCACAGCGGCATCAGTGGGAGGTTGCAACTGCCCAGGTCTCTGCTTCTTCTAACAACTGGTAATCTTTTTTGTTTGTAGTATTTACGCGCGCGGAAGGTTTTTTCGTGGTATCTGCGTAAGTTTTTCTTTTGTTCAATTTATTTGTTTTTAAAATTCACTATGTCACACTTTAGCCAAATCAAAACTCAAATTCGCAATTTGCAATTTTTAAAAGCTGCTTTAACAGATTTAGGTATTGACTGGAAGGCTGGACCGAAGGAGGTTCGGGGCTATCGGGGTCAAACTACCAGTGCTGAGGTTGTGGTCGAACAGGACAACGGCTACGATGTTGGGTTTGCTTGGAACGGTCGGGAGTACGAGTTGGTGGCGGATTTGCAGTTTTGGCAGCAGGCTTGGTCTGTGGATCGCTTTCTTAATAAGGTGACTCAGGGCTATGCTTTCCAGACTGTGGTTAATGAGAGCGCCAAACAAGGTTTCCAGGTTGCGGAACAAAAGAAAAATTTGGATGGTTCTATCCGTTTGGTGGTTCAGCGCTGGAGTGCTTAGGGGGCTGCTGGCAAAAATCCCGGGGTGGCGATCGCGATCGAGTAATTAACAATTAATAATTAACAATTAATAATTAAGTAGGGCAGTGGGAGATTAAGAATAAATCGCTTTTTAGCCTAGCCCGAGACTGAATTGTTTTTTTGTTTTAATTATTTTGCTTAACTACTTATTAAGGGTAAAAAGAGCGATCGCTCTACTCCCAAATTGATGTTAATTGATTTTTGCGAGGGGTCTTATGTCAATTAATAATTAATAATTAATAATTGAATGCCGGGTTTGGAATCTCCTTGTTCGGCCCCCCTTGCATTCACCCTTTTACTCTCTTTATTTTCTGCCTGGTTCTTTATTGCGACTTGATATTATGTCGGATTTTTCTCTAGCTTTTACCGATTCTTCTGCCGATCGCTCTGGTTTGGAACCGGAGTTGGGCGGGTTTTTGCGGGATGGGAGCGATCGCTCTGGCTTCGAACCGGAGTTGGGCGGGGCCTTGCGCCAGAAGGGGGTTTATGTTGATGAGATTACTTGTATTGGTTGCAAGCATTGCGCTCACGTTGCTGGTAATACTTTTTTTATTGAGGAGGATTACGGGCGATCGCGCGTTTTTCAACAGGATGGGGATTCGCCGGAGTCTATCCAGGAGGCGATGGATACTTGTCCGGTGAATTGCATTCACTGGGTCGATTATACGGAGTTGAAGGAGTTGGAGGAGGAACGCAAGCATCAGAGTATTCCTCTTCCTGGGACTCCTCCCGATTGGGGCGCTATGCGGGTTGCTAACAATCGCAACCAAAAGCCGGAGTCGCCTAAATCTGCTACCTAATTTTGGCGGCTAATAAGTCATGTTTTTTTAGCTGCCTACCCTGGCACAGCATTCGGAACTGTTTGTATTGTAGGATTTTGTGACTCAATCTAAGGTCCGAATGCTTT
>CALKCV010000142.1 GCA_938083405.1 uncultured Microcoleaceae cyanobacterium
AAGAATTCGATATAACCGTGGGAGTCCATGCCATAGAAGAACATTTGCCCCCCGGGTTGCAACTCATATTATTAGATGAGTCGGGAGAAACAGTCAGCGAAATTATTGCCAGAGTAGCCGATATAGCCATTCAACAGGATCTAAGCGGTTTTCCCGGGGAAGAGTTTAGCATAAAAGTCGTCTTGGGGGAGAGCAGTATTATCGAATATTTCGAGGTATGATAGATACCCGTAGAACAGGCCGGAATGCCTGTTGGCTAGGAATAATCTAGCAATTATTAAGTCCATGAGATACGATCTAACGATCCCCCCCAGCCCCCCTTAAAAAGGGGGGAGCCGGAAAATCTCAAAGTCCCCCTTAAAAAGGGGGATTTAGGGGGATCGGAAATCTACTTTACCGATTCAATAATTGCTATAATTGTCCATCATTAATTACCAATATGCTAACAACAACAAACTACTCCCACCAAAACCTCCAAGGTCGCTCCTTCAAAGGTCAAAACCTAACTGGGGCGAACTTCAGCCATGCCGACATCCGAGGCGCTGACTTCACCGAAGCCAACCTCACCGATGCCAACTTCAGCCACGCCCAGGCGGGATTAACCCCCCGCAGCAAATGGATAATGTTATTGGTGGCGGCTGCTTTGGCAGCTTTAGCGGGTGGCTCTATATATTTTAATCTTTACTTATCAACACATCATTTCACCATAACATCAGAATACAATAGATTTTACATTTCTATCGTTAATACTACAATCAATGCAATTTTATGGTTTGTTATTCTGCGATATGGACTTCAAAAAGCTTTAATATTTGTTGTAGTTACGGTTTCTTCTATTGCAACGATCGCTGCTATCCTCTCATCCATAGGAACTTCTCAATTCAAACATTTACCAATTTTAAAATATTTAACACTATTCCGGTCTATAAGCCTTAACAATTTTATCGGCGCCGTCCAACATGGTTTATCGGGTACAGATGTCTCTACCTTGATTTTAACAGCAGCGGTCCTATTGTTAACAGCAATAGTTGCAGTTTTTTGTTTTTCTTTAGCAAAATCAATTGGTGTCATTGCTAGCAGCAAAAATCTAAGTAAATGGTTGTTTTATCTAACTCAAGCTATGGCCGTAATTATCGGCGGCAATATGAGTAGAATTCACGTTAGGCGTTGGTATTCTCAGGAAATGTTGCCTCAGATTGTTATTTTCTTGTTTACAGTAACCTTGATTTATCTAGTAGTATATGGCTGCTATTACGCATCTCAAAAAGTCTTAACCAGAAACGAAGAATACGCCATAGTTCGCAACCTCGCCGTCGGCATTGCCGCATTCAGAGGAACCAGTTTTCGTCGCGCAAATTTAACCAACTCCCGTTTCACTTTTGCCCTGCTAAAAAGCAGCGATTTTCGAGACGCAACTATTACCCACGCCCGCTGGTACAGTGCCGAAAAACTAGATTGGGCGAGACTCGGCAATACAATATTAATCGCCCCTCCAGTAAGAGATTTACTCGCCAGTCTTAACGGTTCTAATAAATCCTATATTGGAGCAAACTTGAAAGGAGCAAATCTCATCAACGCCGACCTCAGCGACGCCAATCTCCGAGAAGCCGACCTCAGCGAAGCCATCCTCGAAAACGCCAATTTAGAAGGAGCAAACCTAGCTCAAACTCAAGCCATAGGAACCAACTTTACCAACGCAAAACTCACCGACGCTTATGGTTTGGGAACCTGGAATATAGACAGCACCACCAACTTAGAATGGGTCCATTGCCAGCAAGTTTATCTATTAGAAAACTTCAAACCAGGAACCAGAGATAAAGAACGCCGCCCCAGCAGCGGCGAATTTACCGAAGGAGAATTTACCAAACTATTTCAAGAAGTATTAAACACCGTAGATTTAATCTTCCAAAAAGGCATCGACTGGAAAGCCTTTACCTATTCCTTCCAACAAGTACAAGTAGAAAACCAAGAAACTCAATTAAACATCCAAGCAATAGAAAACAAAGGCGACGGCGTAGTAGTAGTCCGCGTCGAAGTTCCCCCAGAAACAAATAAAGCTAAAATTCACAGCGAATTCACTCAAACCTATCAAGAAGCCAAGGCAGCATTAGAAGCTCAATATCGAGAAAAACTCCAAGGCCAAGAAGAAAAATTGAAAGAACATCGCCAGCGAAATGCAAATATGATGGAAGTGGTGAGGCTGTTAGCAAGTCGCGACGTTAATTACGAAGTAGTTCCGCCAAAAGCTGCGCCAATATTCGGCAAATTAGTAATTCTAAAAATCGGCAATGGCGACTTCGATAACGGCTTTAACGTCACCCTCCAAATAGGCGCCGAAGGGGCCCTTCCCTCCACAGAAATTCAAAGCCATCTACCTCCAAACCCAGAAATTTACGAATTATATCAAGATTGGCAAACAAAATATCGCGAATTAGACTCCAGTTTGCGTATTAAAAAGAAAAAAGGAAGGAAAACTAATTTTTCAGTTTACGATAACAACTGCCTAGACTGTCAAAAATCCGCTCAAAGATTCGCCAAAAGCCTAAATGGTTGGTTAAACTCCCAGGAATTCAGAAAAATAAAAGACACCCTCCAAACCAAAATCGAACCCTCAGAAGAATTTCGCTTTATCGTCAAAGCCGAGTCAATGGTATTGGGGCGCATTCCCTGGCAACTTTGGGATTATTTCGACAGCTATCGCCAAGCAGAAATAGCCCTTTGCACTCCCGAATACGATCGCTGGGAAACCCCAACTTCAACTATTCTCAGAACCAAAGTCAGAATCTTAGCCATTCTCGGAAACAGTCAAGGAATTAACGTAGAAAAAGACCGGGAAATGTTGGCAAAATTACCCAAAACCGACACCCGCTTCTTAGCAGAACCAAAACGAGAAGAAGTAAACGTACATTTGTGGGACGAAGGCGGTTGGGATATACTCTTTTTCGCCGGTCATAGTTCCAGCGAAGGAGAAAGAGGCTGTCTCTATATCAATAGCAAAGATAAACTAACCATCGCCGAGTTAAAATACGCCCTGCGCCGCGCGGTGGAGAGAGGATTAAAATTAGCAATCTTCAACTCTTGCGACGGTTTAGCTTTAGCGAAGGAATTAGCAGACTTGCACATTCCCCAAATCATCGTCATGCGCGAACCAGTCATGGATCGAGTCGCAGGAGAATTCCTCGGGCACTTTATCCAAGCTTACGCTGGAGGGAAGTCTCTATCTGGGGCCGTCAGAGAAGCGAGGGAAAGGTTGCAGGGTTTGGAAGAAAAATTCCCTTGCGCCAGTTGGCTGCCCGTTATTTGCCAGCATCCAGCAGAAGTGCCCCCGACGTGGCAGCGGTTGCGGGGTATTGTCGCGGGAGAGGATAACCAGGAGTTATTGGAGTTAGTGGCGAAGTTGCGAGAAGCGGTGGAGGCAGATTTAGATTTGCCCGCCGAAGACAAAGCCGATGTTTTGGAACAAGTACAGTTTTTAGGCAGGGCTGCCAATAGCCCTCTGGAAGTTTTGTCCCAGCGGCAGGCGAGGAAAGCTTTGATTTTTATCCGGGGGGCGATCGCTTCTCTACCTCCCACTGCGAAACTGGTGGAAGTGGCAGAAGAGTTGTTAGGGGCGATCGGTCGTTTCTTTGGTTTGTAAGTTCTTAAAGAAAACCTCCAGGACGCGCAATAGGGCCTCCTTGCCGGTCAAAACAAGAACGACAAGTGCCGGGAAAAGCATCAATAAATCTGAGTAACATATCGCTATCCTCGCGAAAAACAGTCATCCAGACAGAGAAAAAACCAGTAGCTCTAGCTAATTTCACAATTATTTCTCGCATCTGTGGCGTATCATTGTTAAGCAAATCTTGCAAAACTTCTTCTGCTTGTTCCCATGCCTCGTTACGGTTTTTAAATCGGTAATCGCTTCCGGTAGAATTTGGGGTTGGCATTTTGTTTAATCCCGTCAATTCCAGAGTGTTTATAGCCAGTTCCTTTTCGGAATTAGTCAAGTTAGAATTAACCAGCAAAATTCCCCCTTGTAAATATTCAAAAGCCCGAATAGTATTATCGCTATCGGGCCAATAATAATCGTCAAGTTCAACATCTTTATCTCCTTTTGTCGAGTTACAATTGGCACACCCTAATAAGAAATTATCCCAACTCAATTTTAGGTCTTGATTTTTCTCTTTCGGTTGCTTGTGTTCCACCGCTAAGGAAGCATCGATCCGCCTTTCACAATAAGAACAGTATGCTCCTAATCTCTCAATCAAATCTTCTTTGGCATCTTGATACTTGCTAAATATCTTAGGAGTACCACTCTCATCTATTGGCAAACTACCCTTCTCAATAGGTCTCATACTTTTGCTCCTAATCCTGCCGCTTCTCGTTTGATTTTTAAAAAAGCTTGATAAGCTGGATTATCCCCGAACGGCATTGTCAATTCGTCAAGCTTAATTTTCAGTTCTTTAAGTCGTTCTGGATTAGCATTTTTAGCCTCTTGCAATAGGCGATAATATTCCTCAGCAGCCTCCATCATATCCTGCCAGCGCTTACTTCGTTGGGGCAATTCTACCCCCATAATATCCTCAGCAATATCCTCAATACTCTGGTTGTAATATTCTCCCACTCGTTCGTCGAGATTAATCAATTCTCCAGGGCGAAGAGATTGAATTATATGTTCTGAATGAGTAGTAGCAAAAAATTGAATTTCAGGAAAAGTCCTGCGCAAATCTTCCACAACCCTTCGCTGCCATTTAGGATGAAGATGTAAATCGATTTCATCTATTAACACAATACCAGGAGTTTTTCTGGCACTTTCCCCTTCTAAATGCGGATTCAGAACTCCAGCGCGATAGGCTATATCCGCTACCATTCCTAACATATTCCGCACCCCATCGCTCAACATTCTAAAAGGCAGAATATTGCCATCTTTAGCAGTAGCAATTATATCATCTTCCAGCAGATCGTAAGTAACATTATTCCAATCTTCCAAACAGTTACTAATTGCTGCTTTCACTGCTTCTAAGATTCTAATTTTTTCTCCCCTCTGAATGCTCGCCATTTCCATGGTTTTCCACCAGCGCAAAAGCTGTTTTTGGCTGGAAGCTGGTTCCAGACAATCGATATATCCTAACATTTGCGACCCCGGTTTCACCGGTTCCACGGATTTTTCCTTTTTTTGCAACCAAAGGCGACCGGTTCCATAATAAGCAATGACTGGTAATAAAACATCTTCTCCACGACGTACTTGCTGCTGAATTTGCGTCGATATTTCCTGAATTTCCCTAGCTGAAGAACGAGTAGTGCGCCCTTGAGAATAAAGGATTTGTCGAGACCAATTTATTTTTTTACCAACAACAATACCTTCGCAAGTTACCGACACTGGATATTGTCTGTTTTCTGTTATCGTCTGTCCTTTTTGATGTCTGACAACACGAATTTCGTCTGGCAGAATATTCCGCGACGGCACTTCATCGAAACCTAAAAATAACGAACCAGCACTAATAGCTAAGGCATCCAAAATAGCAGTTTTTCCAGTGCCGTTATCTCCAATTAATAAGGTAAAATTGTCTGAGAAATTGA
>CALKCV010000143.1 GCA_938083405.1 uncultured Microcoleaceae cyanobacterium
ATTTTAATGGAAATGGAACCGCAGGATTTGGAGATTTAACTACTGCCGAAGCCCGGGAATACCTGACAGCCTTTGACGGCGGATACGAAGACGGCGGTCACACCATCCAAAACGTGATTAAAACAGGAAGCAGAGTTGCTGGCGATGGATTTGCAATGCTGAGTGCAGCGGAACTAGCAGGTCTTGACTTCGGTACTGGCAATATAGCCAAGGCGAAGACCTTTGGATTTAGGTTCGACGCAGCTAAGTTGCCAGAAGGTAAGGCACTCATCACCCTGTTGCACGAATGCTTCAACGACGCGATCGCCATGAAAGCAAACTTTGAAGCAGCAGATGGACTTGGCGTTGACGTTCCCGAACCTACTAGCATCGTCAGTTTGGCTTTAATCGGTTTGGCATTAGCTGGCGGCAAACTCCGCAAGAAAAGCTAATAGCTAATTAGACCGAGGTTCAAACTCTACTCAAAATTACTGAAGTCGCATCCAGTGGGTGCGGCTTCTTTTTTTATGGAAATTTTGGCAACTGCAATGGGTGGCACTATTGTCTGGAATTGCGCCGCCCTCGGTCGTAGCCAGAAAAAGGCGGTATAATTGGCAGGGTCGATCGCCCTCATTTTTACCTGCGGGTTGCGATCGTACTATAGCATTTATCGAATTGGTGAGGTACGTTTTCGATCCCCCCCAGCGGGGGAGCCATTTCAAAGTCGCCCTTTAAAAGGGGGACCAACGGGGGATCGAATATTGATTTGTACCTCATTAATTCAAGAATTGCTATAAACATTTTACAATGGGTTAAACTAAATTCTATATTTAGCTATTCCTTTAGCAGCATATCGAGACTTTTTTAGCAGACAATTTATCCAGACAGCGATCGAAGATAACCGAATAAATCTGTTAGTTTATAACCCTGACAAGGAGGTAATTGTTGAATGGAAAAACTAGAAAACTACAGAGAAGCAATTAAAAAAGTAATTTCGGAATACGGCCAATACAAACTCGATGAAGAGGATGTAAGAACCGAATTAATTTTTAATAGAGAAGGGGATAATTATTTATTATTTCGCGTTGGTTGGAACGATTGGAGGCGAATTTATGGCTGTATAATGCATATCGATCTTATCGACGACAAAATCTGGATACAATACAACGGAACCGAGGTGGGCGTTGCAGAAGAATTATTGGCATTAGGAGTTCCCAAAGAGGATATTGTCTTGGGATACCATTCTCCTTATATGAGGCAGTTTACCGAGTATGCGGTTAATTAATTGTTAAAAGAAGAAAAGAGAGAAAATATTGACAAACAGGCCGGGACTGTCTGTTCTACGAAACCCGGTTTTTATCAAAAACCGGGTTTCTGGGTTGTTGGAGGCGATCGCTTTTCTATATTATAATATTAAAAACTTGCTCGAAGGAGAGAAAAATGGTCGCGATCGCTAATCCTACTACCATTAATTTAAAAAACATTTCTCTACCAGAAAAACGAGTTGTTTTCCATAACCTTAATTGGGAAAGATACCAACAAATTCTCAACGCCCTGGGAGAACGACGTTCTGCTAAACTAACTTATGACAGAGGAACTTTAGAAATTACAATGCCCTTAGAGGCCCGCGAATTTGCTACCAGACTCATTGAATTATTCATCCGCATTTTAGTAGTAGAATTGGGGATGAAAATTAAAACAATGGGGTCAACTACTTTAGACTATCCCCAATTAGACAGAAGCGCAGAACCAGATAATTGCTATTACATTCAAAATCAACATAAAGTCGCCGGTAAAACAGTTGACTTGACCGAAGACCCGCCCCCAGATTTAATTATTGAAGTAGATATTACTCATACCGACATAGATAAACTTGCGCTTTATAGCAGCATGAAAGTTCCAGAATTTTGGCGCTACAACGGGGAAACTTTACGCATTTATAAATTGCAAAACGGGCAGTATGTGGAAGTGGAAAATAGCCCTACATTTCCAGGTGTGGAGAAAGGTAAACTGTATGAATTTTTAGCGGAATGCGAAATAGATGAAGTGGAAGCAGAGAAATCTTTCCGCAGTTACGTTCGAGATAATTTAGTTAAGTAAGTAGTAGGACATCTAGCCTAAAATTGTGGGTAAACTTCGGATGGGCGATCTTGTAGTAATCGCTTTAGCGATTTATATCTATGAATCGCTAAAGCGATTACTACCGCAGCAACAGGCAAGATGCCTGTTCTACTAACGCCATTTAACTTCTAAATAGCCGCCGCCCGGGAATTTTTCTTCAGCTTCTTCTAGCCATTCTACTGGTTTATAAGTGCCAAATATTTTATCCCACCAATCTAATCCCAAACCAAAATTATGATGCCATTGGTTGTGCCTGTGATGAACGTAATGGACCGGCATTTTCATCCAAGCGCAATAAGTCGGATTATCGTGTTGTAATTGATGGGCGTAGGCAGAAAAAGCGGCGTAAAATATCGCCCCGCAACACCAAGCAATTCCCCCTTGCCAGGAATAAAAAAACGGCGGCAAAAGAAGAACGAAAGCTCCTTTTACATAGCTAATAAATTCCCCTAAAACACCTTGACCGGTGTTTTTAACGTGGTGTTCGGTGTGGGTTTTAAACTTTTTGGGGAATTTGTGCATTGCCCTGTGCATCCAATATTCGACCAAACTGGCGAATAAAAATGCACCCCCAAACCATAAAGTTAGTTCCAGACTCTTCGTTAACGTCATATTCTCGCCTCCTTTGGCTGGTTTTTCCCGTTGATTATAAACCAATTTTAGATTATTGGCTTTTGGGCCTAGTAGGACATCTAGCCTAAAATTGTGGGTAAAGCATGCCCGGTCGTAGTAATTGCTTTAGCGATTTATCAATATGAATCGCGCTTTGCGATTACTACGAACGCGGTTGGGCTACTAGGCTGCTGATGCTAGAACCCTTGGAATAACAGGCATAGCATGATTATTCTGCCGAGTCCAAAAATTCATTCGTCTATTGAGAATCATCTTTGGGCGCGGGTAAAGAAGGGAAAAATTCCTGTACTGGAAGTAGTTTGGTTATGCAGGAAGATAACATAAATTGAAAAAACTCTTCTGCCTCGGGAGACACTTTCCCTCCAGACATATCCAAAGAAACTTCTACAAAAGTTTCCAGAGGATATCGTTTTTGAACTGCTTCCATCGTACAAACACAAAAGCCATAACTATCTGGGTTTCCCTTGCTACAACTCTCGACGAAACTGTTAACTATGTCTGGAGGATACTCGTAGGCTTCGAGCCCGTTAAACTCAATATCTATATCCGCTGAAATGCCTTCGCGCTCCTCATTAGACCGTTCAAAACGCATTTCTTTTAGCGCATCTAAAGTTTCCCTATCGAACCTTTCATTCCCGCTGCCTTGAATAATTTCTAAATTAGTCGGCCTGCCTCGCTCGTTGATATCAAATTCAACTCGCAAGCCGGAAGTGCGGTTTTTTTCTTGGGCGATCGCCGAAGTAGGAATTCCTAATAAAACTAATAACAGCAAGGCAATATTTAATCTTTTTAGCGAAGAAAAAAGAAGTTGCATATTCTGAAAAATTTTTACCATATTTTTACTCGATCGCTCTGAAAAAAAATTGTACTCTTGTAACCTACTACCATAAAACTAGCAGGCTAAATTTCCTTCCTAAAGATCTGCCATACTTTCCGGAATTTGCCGAAAAGCCGGCAACGCCGCAATAATTGGTTCATTGGATTTAAGATGCACCCATATTAACTTATAAATTCAACAACTCTAAAAAGTTCTCCGCCTTTGGCACTCGCCATTCCCCGACCGCTGGCAAACTGCCATCTAAAAACTGCCGCCGGCATTCGCGCCTTTTAATCTTGCCGCTGGTAGTCTTGGGAATGGTGCCAGTTTTTAACAGCGCCACCGCCCAAACATCGACAGTCTTCTCCTCCGCCAATGCCTGCCGGATCGCCCCTACTATTTCCTCAACATTTAACTCCCTCAAATAAGAACGTTCCACCTCAGACGCAACTACCAACTTTTCTTCCCCTTCTATTTCTATAGAAAAAGCCGCGCCGCAACCAAAGCGCAAAGCCGGATGAGACTTTTCCACGGTCTGTTCTATCTCCTGGGGGTAGCGGTTTCGCCCCCAGAAAATCATTAACTCTTTTATCCGACCGGTAATAAATAACTCCCCGCCAGACAAAAACCCTAAATCTCCCGATCGCAAAAACGGACCCCGCTTTCCCAGATAAACCTCAAAAGTTCGTTCCGTCTCTTCTGGTTGCTGCCAATATCCCTTCGCGACTCCCGCCCCAGAGATTAAAATTTCGCCGACTCGGTTTTCTGGTAGGGGAGTTAGAGTTTCCGGGTCGGCGATCGCTATCTCATCCCCGAACCAAGCTTTGCCGCAACTTACGATCGCCTTTCCTCCATCTTCTGGCGACACCTCCACCGCGCGATTTTCCTCCAAAGCGGCTGGATCCAAATATTTAACCACTGGCGGAGAGTCTTTCCCACCTCCAGAAACAAACAAAGTCGCCTCCGCTATGCCGTAACAAGGATAAAACGCCTCCCGCCGAAAACCGCAAGGGGCGAAAGTTTCGAAGAAGCGATCGAGAGTTTCCGCCCTCACCGGTTCCGCCCCAGAAAAGGCAACCTCCCAACAACTCAAATCGAGATTAGCCAACTTTTCTGGCGTCGCCTGCCGCCAAAGCAAGTCGTAGGCAAAATTCGGACCGCCGCTGGTGGTTGCCCGATAGCGGGAAATTGCCTCCAACCAGCGCCAGGGTTTTTGAATGAGGGCCACCGGCGACATGAGAATGGTGGGGCGATCGCTATAAATTGGCTGAATAACTCCCCCAACTAACCCCATGTCGTGAAACATCGGCAACCACATCGCCCCAGTGGTACTGGAGGAATGTTGGAAACATTGATAAATAACGGCAGAGTTATGGAGAATATTGCCGTGACTAACCATCACCCCCTTCGGAGTTCCAGTAGAACCGGAAGTGTATTGCATGTAAGCTACCGTATCCCCATCGAGTTTTGGTTCGATCCACTCGGGCGCCCCCGCAGTAGCGATCGTATCCGTAGCTATCCAGGGCAAGGAATTTAGTTTTGGGGCCAGTTCGGGATTTTTAGCCAGTTGATTTTTAATCTGGGTCAGCAAAGATTGAGTCGTCAAGGCCACAGTTGCCCCGGAAGACTCGATCCGTTCTTGCAGTTCCAGCAGAGATTTAGCCGATCGCGGCGGGTTGTCCGTCACGGCCGCGACCTTGGCGTAGAGACAGCCGAAGAAGGCCGCGATAAATTCCAAGCCTGCGGTATAGGGATAGACGAGGATGGCCTGGCTTGGGCAGGCATTGAGAGATTGAAGTTGGACGGCGATCGCCCTTGCCTGTCGGTCCAGTTCTCCGTAGCTGAGGCTGCCAGACTCCGTTTCGCCGTCGGCTAGAAAGGTATAGACGACGCGATTTGGTCTGGTTTTGCTGCGATGTTGCAACAGTTCTACTAAAGTCAAATGCTTGGGCATTATTAGCTAAAAACAAAACAGTAAATGGTATTTTGATATATTATTCCTCGTCGCGCAAGTAGTATTTGTAACTTAATCTATGAAAGTCGCAATTATTTCCTCTGGTTTTCTTCCAGTAGTCGATGGAGTAACGGTTACAGCATTATATCGATTGAAAAAACTTAGCGAGTGGGGGCACGAAGTTTTATTTTTTTGCCCGGACTACAGTTCTCTAGAAACTGTCTATCCCAACTGGAGAGATTACGCGGGAAATATCCTGCCTGGAGTCAGGATTATTAATTTGCACAGCACTCAGTTTATGGATTTAGATTTTGAACGGAATGTCAGTATTAAATCTTATAAAACTCTCTTAGCAGAATTAGAAAAATTTCAACCCGATATCGTTCACGTTGACGAACCAGAACGCTTATTTTTTGGTTTTTTCCGCAGAACGGGAATAGATTACGCGAAAAAAGCCAATATTCCCTGCGTCTGTTTTTTCCGCACCAACTTTCTCGAATACGCCGACGATTATTTCCCCCTACCACCAGCGGGAATAGCAGCAGTAAGCTACGTTTTTAAAAAAATATTCCTCTGGATTTACAACAGCTACGATTTGACAATGTTTACGAGTCCTATTACTTACGAGAAAAATGTCAAAATGGGGGTAAAAAATGGAGTTTATGCGAATTTACTCGGTTTTGATTCCGATAAGTTTAATCCCGATTTTCGCGAAGAGGGTTTTTTCGGGAAAAATTATCAGCTTCCAGAAATAGATACGCGGGTAAAGTTAATCTTTGTCAGTCGTTTAACACCGGATAAAGGTTGGGGATTTGGTCTGAAAGCTTTTGCTAGAGTTAAGGAAATTGTTAATTTAGATAATGTTGCTATTTTGGTAGCTGGCGACGGACCGATGCTGGAGGAGATTGAGAAGAAATTCAGCGAGTTAAATCTCAATTTCTATTTATTAGGTAGAGTAGCCCCAGAAAAGATGCCTGCTTTATTCGCTAATAGCGATATTCACGCAACAAATTCAGAGAAAGAAAATAGAGGTTTAACTATTATCGAGGCTTTCGCTTCCGGGATTCCTGTTATTGCTCCTCGGGCTGGTGGAGTGGTAGAAAATATTGAAGATGGAGTTAATGGTTTTTTGTACGCTCCCCAGGATGTAGAAGATTTCGCAGGGAAGTTGAAGTTATTAATAGAAAACTCTAATTTGCGGGAGGAAATGGGGCGCAAAGGTCTCGAATGCGTCGGCAAATATGATTGGGAAGAGTCGGTTTCTAACTTGGTTGCTATCTGGGAAGATCGGATTAATAATTAATAATTAATAATTAATAATTAATAATTACGGCTTCTGAATTTGGGAAGAGCATATTAGCAGTAAGTTGGTTCGTAGTAATCGCTTTAGCGATTGAAATTATAGCAATCCGTTAGCCATCGTGACATCTAAGAAACCCGGTTTCTTTGACAATACCTTCGCCATTTTTCTGTAGGTTGTGCGGACCTTCGTGGAACCCAACAAAATCGTAGTGACAACCAACGATTTTGTTGGGTTTCGCAGGCTTAACCCAACCTACGAATCGTATTTTTTATTTTGGCGAAGGTATT
>CALKCV010000144.1 GCA_938083405.1 uncultured Microcoleaceae cyanobacterium
ACCTACGGCTCCATTATTTTTTTGGGTATCCCTTAAATTAATCTTTTTTCTATCGAGAAAAAGATGGCGCGAAAGTATCTCTAATAAAATTGCATAATAAAAGAACTGCTTAAAATCAGTAAAAAATTGTCTCTATTACTCATTACGAAGTTATGCGCATTGCTAATAACATCACAGAATTAGTGGGTCGGACGCCCCTGGTAAAGCTAAATCGCATTCCTCAAGCGGAAGGCTGCGTTGCCGATATTGCAGTCAAACTCGAAGGCATGAACCCGGCCTCGTCGGTTAAGGACCGCATCGGGGTAAATATGATTAACGTCGCGGAAAAGGAGGGCCTGATAACTCCGGGAAAAACGGTTTTAGTGGAGCCCACTTCCGGCAATACGGGTATCGCTCTAGCCATGGTCGCGGCGGCCAGGGGGTATAGGTTGATTTTGACTATGCCAGAAAGTATGAGCTTGGAGAGGCGATCGATGTTGCGGGCTTTTGGGGCAGAACTGGAACTGACGCCCGGACCCCAAGGCATGAAGGGTTGTATTACAAGAGCCCAAGAAATTGTGGACTCCATGCCGAATGCTTATATGTTACAGCAGTTTCAGAATCCAGCAAATCCCCAAATCCATCGCCAGACAACAGCTTTGGAGATTTGGGAAGATACGGACGGCAGGGTAGATATAGTGGTGGCCGGTGTTGGGACTGGCGGTACGATTACTGGGGTGGCAGAGGTTCTTAAGGAACGAAAACCAAGTTTTCGGGCGATCGCTGTGGAACCGATTAATAGTCCGGTATTGTCGGGGGGTTCTCCGGGGCCTCATAAAATTCAGGGTATTGGGGCGGGTTTCGTGCCTCCAGTGTTGAACGTGGAGGCGATCGACGAGGTGGTGAAGGTTAGCGATGAGGAGGCGATCGCTTACGGTCGTCGCTTGGCGAAAGAGGAAGGTATTTTGTCTGGGATTTCTAGCGGCGCGGCCTTGTGCGCGGCGATTACAGTGGGTCAGCGTCCAGAAAATAAAGGCAAGTTAATTGTAATGATTCAGCCTAGCTTTGGGGAACGTTATTTGAGTACGCCACTTTTCCAATCGCCGGAGTTGGAAGTTCCTGCAAAGGTTGGTTAATTTTGTTTTTTTTTTGAGATGAGAAACTGGAAAGGTTTGGTGCTTTTCCAGTTTTTTATTATAAGGGCGAAATAGGGAGCGCGTCACCTTTGAAGCTTTCCCAAAAACCTACCGCTATGAGGAACGTTGTTAGTTGTCAGTTGGAACGTTGGTAAATAAAATCTATTTGCACTCGCGCTCCGTACTCCCGCGAAATATTACTAGAGAGAAGATATTTTGGGGCTGTAGAGTGCTTACCATTTCTCTTATTAAATGTCAAATAGATTGGGGTTTTTGCTTAATAAAAGTTTGTGGAAGCGATCGCCACATTCTCAGCGACAATGAGTAAAATTAAGAATGAATAACCACCAACAATTTTCTTTAGAGAAATTCAATAAATATGGTAAAGACTAAAGCAACTTATAACCACTATCAAACTCTAGAAGTCAGCCCCAAAGCAACTCAAGAACAAATCAAACAAGCCTATCGCCGTTTAGCGAAAATCTTCCATCCAGATAGCAATCAAGCAGTAGAGAATGAAGAAAGGATTGTCCGCATTAATGCGGCTTATGAAATTTTAGGAGATGCTGAAAAAAGAAAAACTTACGATCGCCATAATTTACAGCCTTCGCAACAGCAAAAAGCTACTACCTATAAGGGCTATTACAAAAGAGGAAAAAGTCGAGGAAGTGCTGCGGACGCAGATTTTGAAACATGGTTAACTAATGTTTATAAACCCATAGATAAAACGCTAAAAACAATTCTTTATGCTCTCAAAGAAGAAATAAATGAATTGTCGGCAGATCCTTTTGACGACGAGCTTTTGGAAGGGTTTCAGACTTATTTAGAAAACAGTCGTGATTCCCTCAAAGAAGCTCAGAATTTATTTCGTTCTCAGCGAAATCCATCTAACGCAGCAGGAGTAGCGGCTCATTTGTATTATTGCCTGGACCAAGTGGGAGATGGTATTGAGGAGTTAGAATTTTTTACTTACAATTATGACGATAGCCACTTGCATACGGGTCAAGAATTGTTCAGAATTGCTGAGGGATTGCGTCTGGAAGCGGGGGGAGCTATTAAATATACTTTTTAGATGTTTGAGGAATTAACAATTAACAATTAAGCGGATAACAGGCAGTAGCCGCGTTCTACCAATTAACAATTAATATTTTCTGGGTTAACAAATGAGATCAAATGCCAAAAAGAGTTTGAATGCGGGCTCTAATTCGCTCGAAAGGTGTATTATCTGTGGAAGTTTCGCTCAATAATCCCAAGTCTTTGAGAGCTTGCTGGCGTTCGTATAATTTGTGACTAATTTGAACTGCTAGGTCTGGTTGTTCTTCTAGTAATTTTTTGAGGTCGTGCTGTTCTACAATAAACAAAATTGAATCTTGCACGGTTCTGACTGTAGCGGTGCGAGTTGCGCCTAATAATAAGGACATTTCGCCAAAAAATTCCCCTTCGTGAAGAGTGGCAATATATTGACCTGTTTTTTGAGAAATAACCTCAACTTGACCGGAAAGAATAACATAGAAAGAATTTCCGGGATCGTTTTCTTCAAAAACTACTTGTCCTTCGGGAAATAATTGTCGATAGCCATATTCTATTAACTGTCGCAATTCTAAATCGGTAAAATTCTCGAAGTATGTTACTCGTCGCAACAAGTCGCGCAGGTTCCAGTTGTTGGGGGATTTTTGTACGGATTTTTTGGGTTTTTGAGCGCCATTTTTTTCGTTACCAGAAATAATACCCGACTGCTGTGAAACTTTACCGTTGGCAGAGTCAAGAGAACTACTATTAGGAACGAGTCTGCTGTGTAAATCTTCGGGGTTTTTTATCCATAGGTCTCTTTGGGGGAAAGGAATTACGATGTCTCGATTGCGGATTTCGTGTTCTACGAGGAAGTTTAAAGCACTGGTGACCCATTCGCTATCGGGGGGATGGTCGATCCAGACTAATAGTTCAAAATCCAAGGCACTATCGCCAAAGCCTTTAAACCAAACTTTAGGAGAAGGGTAAGATAAAACATTTGGTTCTCCTCTAGCTGCGGCTAATAATGCTTCGGTTACTAATACTGGGTCGCTGCCGTAAGCAACTCCTATGGGGATACGAATTCGGCATTTTGGGTCTTTATAACTCCAGTTAATAATATTATTTTCGACGAAGCGAATATTAGGGACGATGACAAAAATGCCATCTAGGGTGCGGACTATGGTAGAACGAATGGAGATTCTTTCGACGGTTCCTAATAATCCTTCTACTTCGATAAAATCTCCTACTTTAATGGGTTGCTCGAAGAGCATGGTTATGCCGCTGATAAAGTTACTGGCAAGGTTTTGCAGACCAAATCCAAGACCGATACCTAATACACCGGCTAAAACTGTGAAAGAACTAATAGGAATGCCGTTGTTGTAGAGGACGATTAAGATGCCTAAAGTTGCTAAGATATAACTGAGAACGGAGGCGATCGCTTCTCTGCTTCCCCTATCTAGTCCCATGCGAGAAAGCACTAATCTTTTAATCCACTCGCTAATACTTCGCGAAATAATAAAGACTGCTATGCTTAAGAGAATTAGTCTGATAATAGAGATTAAGGAAAGAGGATTATCTCCGATATAAAAAAGGGTAGTTGTCAGGGATCTGGATAAACTTTCCAGAAGTTCCCGAGTTTGGAAGAGAATCCAGTTCATATTTTTTAAACGTAGAAGGTTGAATGAAAGTTGAATGGTTTAAAAGGGGTGCATCGGGGGAATGAAGAAAACCCAAAATTAACGCTTTTTGTTAGTTGAAATTCTGAGTTTTTGGCTTCGATGAGATGCTCCCGTTTAAAAGTCTGAAAAAATTAGGGTTTAACTGCTAAAATATAGGAGGGATTTAATTTGTGTAAAAATACAGGCAAAACAAGGCTGGACTAAGCATTAGCGATCGCCCGTTACCTGTAATTTTTAATGGCATCCCGTTAATATGCACCGGACGGATTAAAATTTTCTGAGAAACGATCTACATTTATTTACAGAAGTTAAAAAGCAAATTCCCCGTGGATTGATGAAATGCACGATCGCTTGTCGGGGGCAATTTTCAGGGAGCGATGTTGCATCCGCAACGCGGGGCGCGTTCGCTACTGGTTGCTAGAGTTTAGCGAAGGATCAAACTTTTGTCGGTTCGGGCCCGCTGCTAGATATCCAGGAGAGCGAACGGAGAAATCCACTTCCCGTACTGCTATGATATAGCAATCCTCAGTTGTTGCGGCAGTCTATTAGGGCGCTGGGTGCTAAATTGCTCGAAGATGGCGTCGATTGAAAGTTGGAATAATTATTGCGAGGTTTGTCGATCTGAGAGTGAAGATAGTCATATCAATTAACAATTAACAATTAACAATTAACAATTGGGTTAAAGGCCTAGAACCATTTATTTTACTGGCTTTGCATTTTTGACCCTCTTGTTTTTATTACGGTCATTTATTGCGACTTGATATCTGGCAAAAATTGAGGGAAGAGGAGTTTTTTGAGGGACGGTAATGAAGTTTTTTAGTGGCAATAAAAACCCGGTTTTTTTAAAAAAACCGGGTTTTTAAAATTTGGGGTTGTGGGGGAGGGCTGTTTGATTTACCGCGAATAAATCTCGTAAGGCAGAAC
>CALKCV010000145.1 GCA_938083405.1 uncultured Microcoleaceae cyanobacterium
TTACCAAAATAAACTCTAGACGTTTTCTTAATAAAAAATGTTCCCAAAAATCTAAAATAGAGAGTAATAATTGAGCTAAATAAGTCCGGGGGTTCCGAGGGGGAAAGCTAAAGATGAAGATTCCGGAACTCGGTAAAATAAAGCTGTGGTATCAAGAGGCGATAGCCCAATTAATTTAACTACGACAATACCATAAATGAACAAAAAAATCCACAAAAAACTTTCTCCAAACAAAAAAAGATGTGCAACTTCCCTAGGCTTAGGAATAATCTCTGCTATTTTAACAGCAATGCCGGGAAACACGGCGGAAACGATTACCGTTTCTTTCCCACCTTTTAAACTAGATTTGTCCGTTGAATCCCTGGAAAATTTCGTCGAAACAGGGGAAATAACTGACGAATTACGCTACTATGAAAGTCAGCTAGAACCAGAAGAAAAAGAGAATCTTCGGCAGCTATTACAACAACGCTTTGAGGTCAGCCCCAGCACGGTTGAAATTTTTACCGAAACTTCCCTCGGACAAGATGTAATGAGGCGTTTGGGTCAAATTATCCGCACTCACGATGGTAAAAATGGCGATTTTGCATTGAGAATGGCCTTTAATCGAGCGGTCGCCTCCGAGGAAGGTTTAACTCCTCTGAATTTGCTAAAACAATATCCAGGAGATATCCGCCTGGACCTCGAACTCAGCGTCAAACTTGTGGCAGAACTATTCAGGCTAGCGGTGGAAGATCGCTTTATTTTAAAGGAAATTCAACAGCAGGCAAGAATTAGCAACAACCCCCCCCAGTTCTATCTGGGGGGTTCGCCCGATGTACGGAGTCGGGGCAGATTTGAGTGGGAGAAAGACAGCTTTACTTTTAGAAACCCCAACCGCGATCGCGACTCGGAAATCGATTTTTACTTGCCACAAGGGAGCAGCGAAAACCAAATCCCAGTAATAGTCATCTCTCACGGTTTCGCCTCCGATCGCAATACCTTCGCCTATCTGGCGGAACATTTCGCATCTCACGGGTTCGCCGTCGCGGTACCGGAACATATTGACAGCAATGCCAATTTCGTTAAGCAAATCTTCGGGGGCTTCACTGCCCCCATGGAAGCAGATGCTTTTGTCAATCGACCTCTGGACGTTAAATATTTGCTCGACACCATCGAAGATCGATACGAGTCCGATCCTGCCTGGAAGGGCAAACTCAATCTAACTGAGGTAGGAGCGATCGGTCAGTCTTTCGGCGGTTATACCGTTTTAGCTACCGCCGGTGCCGGGTTCACCAGCGAAGAAAGCTTAAGAACCCAGTGCGAGTCGGAGGCTCCGAGTATTATTTTCAATATCTCCCTGCTGCTTCAGTGTCGCGCCCTGGAAGTAGAAGTACCCACTAATAATTTGCGCGACGAACGGATAACCTCGGTAATTGCTATCAACCCCATCACCAGCGGCGTTTTCGGACCGGAAGGAATGAGCCAACTTCAAGTGCCCACCCTGATCGTGGCGGGGACTGACGATATTTTCGCCCCGCCAGTGCCGGAACAAGTTCGCTCTTTTGCCGGCTTGAGCGTTCCAGATAAGTATTTAGTGGTGATTAAGCCCGGCACTCACTTTTCTTTTATTGGCACGGAAGAAGAAGAGGGGGTTTTGCCGGTGCCGCCAGAGTTGATCGGTCCCGATCCGAAACTAGCTCAACCATATATGCAAGCATTAAGTACGGCTTTCTTTAAGAGTTATATTCAGGACGAACGACAATTTCTCGCTTATTTGAGCGAGTCATATTTGGAGTCGATCGCCGGAGAGCCTTTTAGTTTCGCTCTGGTTACATCTTTCACGCTGGAACAAATAGAAAAAGCGATCGAGAATTCCACTCGCCGACAAGAAGCTTTATTAGAGTAACCAACCCTTCGTAGTAATCGCTTTAGCGATGGAATCTTCGTAGTAATCCGTAGATCGTTAGCGGTATTTTAGAAACCCGGTTTCTTTAAGAAACCGGGTTTCTGGCCTCCCGAATTGTTCGCGCGGCCCCTGGACGGATTGCTATATTGCCATTTCCCCCTTTTTGAGCATATAATGATTTCCTCGCGTTCCTTATGCCGAAACTCGACGGAGATCGACCATGTTCTTTCAATCCAAAAAATCCTTGGCTGTTTTAGCCCTATTCCTAACCCTAAGCCCATTAACGGCCGCTCAATATCTGAAAAAAAGCGGCATCAAAACCTCCGCCGAAAATTACCCAACCGAAATTTCCCCTCTACCGCCACCGATCGACCCGGCACCGACATTCCCAGCGGCACCGCCACCGCCGCCAATTTATAAAAAGTTCGACGTAGTAGTTTACGGAGACGAACTACAGGGAATATGTGCCGCTATTTGGGCGAAGAAAACTTTGGGCAAAAATGGCAAAGTAGTATTAGTGCGGTCTAATGCTGCCGAGGTACCTTTAGGGGGTTTGTTGACTAGGGGCGGTTTGGCATATTTAGATTACGATAAAACCCCTTATTGGCAATATCGACCTTATAGCAAATGTTTTCTGGATTTTATCAAAGAAGCGAGGGTGAACGATGCTTGCGTGGAGAGCGATCGCGCTGCCAAAGCGATGAAAAATATGCTATCGGCTGCTGGCGTTTGGCTGCTTTCTAATGCAGAAGTTACCCCCTATATCGAGAAAGACAAAATCAAATTTGCCAAGGTAAACGGCACGAATATTAGAATCAAAGCTGGGGCATTTATAGATGCTACTCAAGATGCCGAATTAGCCAGAAAAGCTGGTTTATCTTATTATCTAGGATTTGAAGGACAAAATCGAAACCTTCGCCAGACTACCATAGCTGTTTCCATAGTTCCCACAGTGGAAGGTTTAACAATATCTCAATTTAAGAGAGTAGAAAATGCGATTTTATATAATCGCAAGCTGATGGCAAAGATTCGGGAAGATATTACACTCAATCAAACGCCTGGAAATGTAAAATTCATTTTACAAAACTTTCGCAAGCCGATAATTAAATCCTATTCTGATGCTTATCTAAACAGAAGTATTGCTTTGGGCGGTGCGTATCATTTGCATAGAAATATTCCTTTTAGCTACGACTCATCGTTTCTTTTTGATAAACTAAATATTTGCCGCGTGGGGAGGCGATCGCTTTCTTTAAACGGTTTGCTGTTTAAATATCCTACGGACAAAATTCGAGACATAGAAAGAAACGAATTTCTGCCTACTCCAGAAATTTTGGCAGAAATGAAAGCTTTGGAGAATTGGTTGCAAAAAATGTCGGGTAATAAAAATGTTAAATTGACTCTTCCCCCAGAAGTTTATGTCAGACACAGTTTAAATATTAAGGATGTGGTAGAACCTTTAACGGCTTCGCAAATTCTTCGCGGTGGAACTGCGCCAGAAAATTCTCTCGGCACTTTTTCTTACGAATTTGATTTTCGCGGCGGCGTTAAAGGTTTGGGGGCGAACTATTTACCCCTACCCAGATTTAATTTTGGCATCGAAAATGCTTTGGCTAAAAATGTTAATAATTTAGCAATAGTGGGGCGTTCTTCTGGATATGTTGGCATTGCCGCTGCAGTGGGAAGAATTCAAACATTAAATGTTTATCAAGGGCAGGCGATCGGGGTTGCTGCGGGGATGGCGATTAATTCTGGGATGCCGTTAAACGATCTTACTTCTGCTGAAGTGCGGCAAAAGTTAGAGAGTTTAAGTGGGAGAAAAACGAGGTTGAGGGGTAGGGATGAAACCGGTGGGAGAGATTATAGCGAGGTGAAATAGCAGAGTTAGTAGTAATCGCAAAGCGCGATTTATTTACCATTTTAATCGAGGGTTTTTAGCCATTTATATCGAACCACTAGCAATTTAGCAAAAAGATGTTATGATAGTTCTGGCAATTACTCAAACAAAGAAGTAAAAAAGATGGCAAAAGCTTTATGGAATGGTGCGGTTTTAGCAGAAAGCGATCGCTGCGAAAAAGTCGAGGGTAACTATTACTTTCCCCCAGACTCTATTAAGGGCGAATATTTCCAAGAAAGCGACAAACATACCAGTTGTTTTTGGAAAGGCGAAGCTAGCTACTACGACATTGTAGTTGAGGGCAAAGTTAATAAAGATGCCGCTTGGTATTATCCCAATGCCAAAGAAAAGGCTAAGAATATCGAGAATTATGTCGCCTTCTGGCGCGGTGTTTCTGTAGAAGCTTAAATAACCTATTTTAACCCGCCTCCACCAGGCGGGTTTTTTGGGAACTTGCGTTTTGCCAATATTGAGATGCACCCTTGACATTTTTGACACCTGACGCTATAATTTAAGACAGATGGCCTAGAGAGGACTTGCAGATGATACCAAAAGATACTATTTATCCACCGCCACCAATGGCAACTCCATCCCTTCCTAATATCTATCAAATATTAGGATTTCAAGAAATTCCGGATCGGATTAAATCTTACCCCGAAGAATGGCAGATTGTCAACTTAATTCGCCAGGGATTTTCCATAGTTTCTATCGCTAAAGTTGCGGAATATTGCGACATTTCCGAAGCGGAAATAGCCAGGCTTCTTGCTACTTCCGAACGCACTATCTCCAGAAGGAAAAAAGACAACAGAACTCTCGAACTTTCTGAGTCAGATAGGCTTTATCGCCTTGCCAGAATCTTTGCTAGAACTTTAGAAATATTTCAGGATATCTACAAAGCTAGAGAATGGTTAAAACAATCAAATCGCGCCCTCGCTGGGGCTACTCCTTTAGAATTATTAGACACCGATATGGGCGCGCAAAAAGTAGATAATTTATTAAATCGCATCGAATATGGTTTTTACAGTTAATTAACAATTAATAACCAAAAATTAACAGTTAATAATTAATAATTAATAATTAACAAGATGACTTTAACAATTTGGCGTTTTTGCCATAAAAAACACAGCGAAGCTGCTTTTCTGGGAGAGGGTTTTTGGAGTAGCGGGGGGCGCTGGCACTCTCGGGGAACTCCTTTGGTTTACGCTTCGGCTACTCTTTCTTTAGCTATATTAGAAACTTTTAATAATAACGTACAAATAGAAAATATTAGCCAAAATTTTGTTTTTATTAAAGCGGAAATTCCAGATGTAGTGTTAATTCAAAAATTAGAAAAAGAGCGACTGCCCGCAAATTGGCGCGACCTTCCCGCGCCGACAAGTTTGGCATTAATGGGGGATAAATGGTTTAGTACATATTCCAATGCAGTGCTTCAAGTTCCTTCGGCGATAATTCCTCATGAAAATAATTATTTGCTCAACCCAAAACATTCAGATTTTGCGGAAATAAAAATTTATCCGCCGGAACCATTTATCTAGTAGGATGAATTGGGTACAGGTAACCTTT